>CAXRFJ010000552.1:0-4573 GCA_964229475.1 Rubrivirga sp. | reverse complement strand
GGTTGCGCGGCGCCGGACGGGGGTCGCCGCCGCGCCCCGCGTGGAACGCGACGGGCACCATGAACCCAGGGAGGGAGGCGCGGAGGGCGCCGCCCAGCGCGGGACCGTCCACCTCGGCACCGCCGTCGAGGCGGACGAAGGCGACCGGCCGCGCGCCGAACTCGGCGTCGGGCACGGGCACGACGACGGCCTCGCGGACGCCGCCGAGCGCGAGCAGCGCGGCCTCTATGGCCTCGGGCCGGACGTTCTCGCCGCCCGAGACGAACTGGAGGTCGACGCGCCCGGTCACGACGAGCCGGCCCTCCGCGTCGAGGTGCCCGACGTCGCCGGTGGGGTGCCACTCGCCCGAGGGCTGCAGCCCGTCGGGGCCGAGGAGGCCCGCGTGGAGCGTCGGGCCGCCGACCTCGATCTCGCCGGAGGCGGCGATGCGGAGCCGGCGGTGCGGCAGGAGCCGGCCGGAGGTCGCGAGCTCGGCGCGACCCGCCCCGGGGCGGGTGGCCGTAACGGTCGACGTCATCTCCGTCATCCCGTAGCTCGTCACCACGCGGACGCCGCGCGCGACCGCCGCGTCCAGCAGGTCGGCCGGGATGGCGCTGCCGCCGAGGAGGACGGCGTCGAGGCCGCTCAGGTCGGCGCCCGCGTCGAGGAGCCGGCGGAGCTGGGTGGCGACGAAGGAGGCGTGCGTCGGGCGGAGACGGCGGACGCGGTCGACGAGCCCGAGGCCGGGGGGCGGGACGGCGACCGTGGCGCCCGCCAGCGCGCAGCGGACCACGACGCCGAGCCCGCCGACGTGGTACAGCGGGAGGTCGAGCAGCCACCGGCTCCGCCCCGTCACGCCCAGCGCGTCGATCACGCCGCGCGTGCTCCACACGTGGTTGCCGACGGTGTGGAGGACGGCCTTCGGCGTCCCCGTCGAGCCCGACGTGTGGACGACGGTGAACGGTCGGTCGAGCGGGAGCGGCGGCGCCTCGGCTCGCCCCACCTCCTCCGCCTCGGCGCCCAGGCGGGCGAGGTCGCCGGCCGTGAGCGCGCGGTCGAGCCCGAGACGGTCGAGGGCGTCGGCGACGGCGTCCGGTGTCCAGCGTGTCGAGAGCGGGACGAGGAGGCGGCCCGATCGGAGGGCGGCGAGGACGAGCACGACGAAGTCGGGCGACGTATCGGCGCAGACGGCGACCCGCTTGGGCCCCGCCGCCAGCCGGGCGGCGGCCCGTCCGACCCGCGCGTCGAGCTCCGCCCACGACCACGTCTCGGCGCCGGTCGCGAGGGCCGGCGCCTCCGGCCGCACCTCGGCCTGCTGGCGGGCGGGGTCGGGGATCGTCACGGGACGGCGACGTGGACCGGCGCGGCGAACAGGCCGGGCACGTCCACGCGCGGACGGGACATCGGGAGCGGCGGGAGCACGTCGGCCGCGAGCCAGCGGTAGGTGTCGAGGCCGGCCGGCTCGGCGCCCGTGGCCGCGGCCAGCGCGGCGACGCCCCGGAGCCCGACGCCGCTCTCGAACGCCGCACTGAGCACGGGCCGGACGCCGACCGCCCGCGCCGACGCGGCCAGCGCGAGCGTCCGCGCGACGCCGCCGAGCAGCGTCGGTTTGAGGACGGCGGCGGCGGCCCACCCGCGGAGCACGGCCTCGCCGCCGGGCGCCTGGAGCGTCTCGTCGAGCGCGAGCGGAAGCCCCGTGTCGTGCCACAGCGCCGGCATCCGGTCGGGCTCGGCCAACGGCTCCTCGATGTAGTCGAGCGCGCTCCCCCCGATGCCGTCCGCGAACGAGACCGCGTCCTCCCACGACCACGCACGGTTCGCGTCGAGACGCAGCGCGACCGCGTCACCGAGGGAATCGCGGACGGCACGGACCGTGTCGACGTCCTCGGCGACCGTCGCCCGCCCCACCTTCAGCTTGACGGCCGCGTATCCCGCCTCGGCCAGTCCCCGGGCGGACTCGACGGCCGCCGCGCCGCGCCCCATCACGAGGCCGTTGAGCGGCAGGACCACGGCCGGATCTGGGTGGAGGACTTGAGGGAGCGTCCGCCCCGCCTCGTGCGCGGCGAGGTCGAGCAGCGCCAGCTCCCCCCCGAATCGGGCCGAGGCGGGCAGGGCCGCCGCGTCGAACGCCGCCGCCAGCGCGCCCCCGGGGAGCACAGCGTGCGCCTCGACGGTCCGCCCCACGAGCGCCTCCGCGAGCGGGCGGAGCGCCGCCCGCACGTCGTCCGTCGACTCGCGGCTGAACCCGGGGAGCGGCGCCGCGTCGCCCCACCCGACGCGGCCCTCGGCGTCCTCGGCCCGGACCAGCAGCCCCTCGCGAGCCTCGCAGCGCTGCCCGTTCCACACCACCGGCTCGGCCAGCGGGAGCCGGTACGGGAGCAGGCGGACGTCGGCGAGGGTCACGTGAGCACCCAGCCCAGGGCGAAGACGACCGAGTAGAGGAACAGCAAGCCGGCCGTCTTCCCGAGGAGCGGATTGAGGACCGCCGGGTCGTCCGTCGTCGCGAGCGTCCGCGCGAGGCGGCGGCCGACGAGCGCCGCCAGCGCCGACGCCGCCAGCACGCCGGCGTGGTCGCGCGACACGAGCGCGAGCGCGGCCGGCACGACGACGGCGCCCGAGACGCACAGGTTGTAGAGCCGGACGCCGAACGGCCGCCCGAAGCGGACCACGAGCGTCCGCTTGTCCGCGGCGCGGTCCTCGTCCACGTCGCGGACGTTGTTGGCGAGCAGGATGGCCGTCGCCAGGAAGCCCGGGCCGAGGCCGGCGACCGGCACCCAGCCGGGCAGGCCGAGCGCCTGCACGTAGTACGTCCCGCCGACGGCGACCGGCCCGAAAAAGACGAGCACGAAGAGGTCGGCCAGCCCGGTGTAGGCGAGCGCGTAGCGGCCGGCGGTGTACGCGTAGCCGCTGGCGATCGAGGCCAGCCCGACCGCGAGGATCGGCCACCCGCCCCGCACGATGAGGTACACCCCGGCCGCGAACGCGAGCGCGAACGCCACGGCCGCCGCCGCGCGCATCTGCCCGGCCGTGACGAGGCCCGCGGCCGTCGCCCGCCGCGGCCCCTTCCGCGCGTCGGTGTCGGCGCCGCGCACGAAGTCCTCGGCGTCGTTGGCGTAGTTGGTCCCGATCTGGATGAGGACGGCACCGAGCAGCGCGCACGCCGCCGCGAGCGCGTGGAACGCGCCGGCCTCGACCGCCAGCGCGATCCCCACGAGGACCGGCGCGATCGCCGCGGGCAGCGTCTTGGGCCGGGAGGCGTCCAGCCAGATCCTCCACCTGGCTGCGCCGACCTGTCGGTTTGGCGCCGAGGCGGGCGCGGTCGGGGCGTCGGTCACGTGATCCACAGGTCGAGCCGGTCGAGGAGCGTGTCGAGGTCGCGGCGGTGGCGGCGCTTGAACTTGTGGATCAGCGCGCCCTCCGTCGCGCCGGGCACGTCGCCGATGAGGCCCATCGGCCGGGTCCGGATCGTGAGCCGGTCCCCGAACGGCGTCCGCCGGTGGCGGACCTCCTCGAGGTCGGTCAGCTCGAACCGGAACGTCTGCGCGCTCCGGTCGAACATCCCGAACACCTTGACCTGGACCTCGATCACGACCTCGTCGCCGTCCACGCGGATCGCGCCGCGGCCCTCGGAAAAGCCGCCGTGGACGTCACCGGTTGCGAAGGGGACGGAGAGCACGGGGTGATGGGTAAAGGGTGATGAGTGATGAGATCAAGAGCGGGGCGCCAAAGCCGACGGACCCATCACCCTTTACCCATCACTCCTCACACACTACGGTCGGTAACCGTCGGCGTCGAAGTTCGGGGGGCGGCCGTCGAGGTAGGCGTTCTTGCCCTCCTGGCCCTCCTCGGTCATGTAGAACAGCATGGTCGCGTGGCCGGCCAGTTCCTGGAGGCCGGCGCCGCCGTCCTCGTCGGCGTTCGCGGCGGCCTTGATCATGCGGATGGCGAGGTTCGAGTTCTGGAGGATCTCGCGGCTCCACTGGACCGTCTCGCGCTCCAGCTCCGCCAGCGGCACGACCGTGTTGACGAGGCCCATGTCGAGGGCCTCCTGCGCCGAGTACGGCCGGCACAGGAACCAGATCTCGCGCGCCTTCTTCTGGCCCACCAGCCGCGCGAGGTGCGACGTGCCGTAGCCCGCGTCGAAGCTGCCCACCTTCGGGCCGGTCTGCATGAACTGCGCGTTGTCGCTGGCGATCGTGAGGTCGCAGACCACGTGGAGCACGTGCCCCCCGCCGACGGCCCACCCGTTGACGGCCGCGATCACCGGCTTCGGCATCTTGCGGATCCGCGTCTGGAAGTCGAGCACGTTGAGCCGCTGCGTCCCGGTCTCCTGGCCGCCCTCCATCTCGCGGTAGCCGTGGTCGCCGCGGATCCGCTGGTCGCCGCCGGAGCAGAACGCCTTGTCGCCGGCCCCCGTCAGCACGAACACGCCGACGGACGGGTCGTCGCGGGCGTCGTCGATGGCCCGGATCATCTCGGTCACCGTCGTCGGGCGGAACGCGTTGCGGACCTCGGGGCGGTTGATCGTCACGCGCGCGATAGATCGGAAGAGCGTCGTGGAGGGAACGAGTGTAGACGAGCGTGTAGATCTCGG
>CAXRFJ010000551.1:0-7335 GCA_964229475.1 Rubrivirga sp. | reverse complement strand
GCCCGCTCCGGGTTCCGCCGCGGGTTGTACGACGACGTCCCCTTGAGCATCCCGACGAGCGTCGCCGCCTGCAGCCGGTCGAGGTCGCCGGCCGACGTCGAGAAGTAGGTCCGCGCGGCCATCTCGATCCCGTGCGCGTTGTAGAGGAACGGGACCGTGTTGAGGTACAGCTCGAGGATCTCGTCCTTCGTGTAGACCCGCTCGATCTTGAGCGCCGTGATGCCCTCCTTGAGCTTCCGCGTGACCGACGCCGCGTTGCCGATCTCGTCCGGGAAGAGGTTCCGCGCGAGCTGCTGCGTGAGCGTCGAGGCCCCGCGGAGCCCGCGCCCCGTCGCGGCGCCGACGGCGACCGAGCCCCACCCGACGAGGTCGATCCCGCCGTGCTGGCGGAACCGGCGGTCCTCCGTGGCGATGAGGGCCTCAACCACGTGGGGCGAGATCTCGTCGAGCGACCGCCACTCGCGGTTCCGGCGGGCGTAGCGCGTCAGCGTCGTCCCGTCGGCCGAGACGACGGTCGAGGGGTAGATCTCGCGCGCGCCGCGGAGGTCGGAGACGGACGGCGTGAACGGCCACAACAGGACCGTGTAGCCCGCCAGGAGGATCGCGACGGCCGTCGCGAACACGCCCCCGGCGCCGGCCACGCCGCCGGCCGCCCACAGCACGCGCGTCGAGCGCGGGCTCTCCTCGTTGCGGACCTCCGCCCAGACGCGCTGGCCGCCGGCCCGCAGGCGGGCCCAGACCCACAGGGCGGCGGCCCTGATCGTCGCCCACGCCCACGCGAGCGCGCGGCGCCAGCGGGAGGTCGGTGCCGGCCGACGGGGCGCCGCCGCGGCGGTCGGCGCGGGCTTCGGAGCGGCCGGGGTCGGGGCGGGCTCGGGCATGAGGGGGCGGCGGTTGCGACGGGGCGCCTACGCAGGACCGGCGCGGGAGATACGCCGGGGCGCGGGCGGCGCCTCTAACGCACGACCCGCCCCGGTTGTATCCGCCCCGACGTCGAAGCGACGGTGAGTCAGAACCCGGCGGCCGGCGGGGATCGAAGCGACGCCCCCTCCGTAGGTTGACCAGACGCCCTCCCCTCTCCCGATTTCCATGTCCGACCAGCCCGTCACGACCGCCCAGATGGACGACCCCGCGCCGGAGCGGAGCGCTGAGGAGCGCGCCCGCCTCGAGACGCTGACCGCCAACGTCATCCGCGGCCTCGCCATCGACGCCGTCGAGACCGCCAACTCCGGCCACCCGGGCCTGCCGATGGGCATGGCCGACGCCGCGACCGTCCTCTGGGGCCGGTTCCTGAAGCACAACCCGAAGGCCCCGGGCTGGTTCGACCGCGACCGGTTCGTGCTGTCCGCCGGTCACGGGTCGATGCTGATCTACGCGCTCCTCCACCTCAGCGGCTACGACGTCTCGCTGGAGGACCTCCAGCAGTTCCGCCAGCTGAACAGCGCGACGCCGGGCCACCCGGAGGTCCACCACACGCCGGGCGTCGAGACCACGACCGGGCCCCTCGGCCAGGGCATCGCGACGGCCGTCGGGATGGCGCTCGCCGAGCGGCAGATGGCGAAGCTCTACAACACGCCCGAGCACGTCGTCGTCGACCACTACACGTACGTGATCGCGTCCGACGGCGACCTCCAGGAGGGCGTCTCGAACGAGGCCTCGTCGTTCGCCGGGCACCAGGGGCTGGGCAAGCTCGTCGTCCTCTACGACGACAACTACATCCAGATCGACGGCTCGACCGACCTCGCGTTCACCGAGGACCGCGCCGGGCGCTACGAGGCCCTCGGCTGGCACGTCATCCGCGACGTCGACGCCCACGACAACGAGGCCGTCGCCGACGCGCTCCACACGGCCCGGAACACGCTCGACCGGCCCAGCCTCATCGTCTGCCGCTCGACGATCGGCTACGGCTCGCCGAACCTCGCCGGCACGCACGACATCCACTCGGACGCCATCGGCGCCGCCGAGATCGAGGCGACCAAGAAGAACCTCGGCCTCCCGCAGGAGGACTTCTACGTCCCGGAGGAGGCGACGACGCTGTTCCACGAGCAGGCCTTCCGCGGGTCCCAGGAGCACTGCGAGTGGGAGGGCCAGATGACGGCCTACGACGAGGCCGCGCCCGAGCAGGCCGCCGAGCTCCGCCGCCGGATCGAGGGCCGCCTCCCCGACGGCTGGGCCGACGCGCTCCCGACGTTCGCGCCCGACGCGAAGGGCATGGCCAGCCGGGCCGCCTCGGGCAAGGTGCTCGACGCCCTCGCGCCCGTCCTCCCCGAGCTCATCGGCGGCTCGGCCGACCTCACGCCGTCGAACAAGACGAAGGCGGCGGGCATGGAGAACATGCAGTTCGACTCGCCGGAGGCGCGCTACGTCCACTACGGCGTGCGCGAGCACGGGATGGCCGCCATCATGAACGGGATGGCGCTGCACGGCGGGGTCCGGCCGTACGGCGGGACGTTCCTCATCTTCTCCGACTACATGAAGGCGGCCGTCCGCCTCGGCGCGCTCATGGAGGCGCCGGTCGTCCACGTGTTCACGCACGACTCGGTCGGCCTCGGCGAGGACGGCCCGACGCACCAGCCCATCGAGCAGCTCGCCGGGCTCCGCGCGATCCCGAACCTCTACGTCGTCCGCCCGGCCGACGCCAACGAGACGGCCGCGGCCTGGAAGCTGGCCCTCGAGACGAGCGACGCGCCGATCGCGCTCGCGCTCTCCCGCCAGAACCTCCCCACCCTCGAGGCCACCGCCGAGGCGGCCGCGGACGGCGTCGCCCGGGGCGCCTACGTCCTCGCGGACGCCGACGGCGACCCCGACGTGATCCTCGTCGCGACGGGCTCGGAGGTGGCCCTGGCGCTGGAGGCGAAGGAGACGCTCGGCGCCGGCTGCCGCGTGGTGTCGATGCCGTGCGACCGCCGCTTTTTCGAGCAGGACGAGGCGTACCGCGAGGCCGTGCTGCCCAAGGCGGTCCGCGCGCGCGTGGCGGTCGAGGCGGCGAGCCCGCTCGGCTGGGGCCGCGTGGTCGGCCTCGACGGCGCCGTCGTCGGGATCGACCGGTTCGGGACGAGCGCGCCCGGCGACGAGGCGCTCACGGACCTCGGCATGACGGCCGAGGCCGTCGTCGAGGCCGCGCGCCGCGTGATGGGCGCCTGACCCCGCAGCCGCCGGCTCCGCCCCGATGCCGAGGCGGGGCCGGCGACGCCGCACGGTCAGACGGGCAGGGCGAGGCGCGGAGGGGAGAGGGCACGCAGCCGAATCGGCCACAGCCCTTAATTTTGAAGGATTAGGTCGGATCAACCTCACATGACTCGAGCCATATTTCGCCTCGCCTAGCTCGCGAAGGTGGCCGGTCCCCACAGCGGCGCGCGGAGGCGCGATTCGCCACGATTGCTTCATGGTGTCTTAACACTCGGAAGCCCTTCCGATCTTCACAAAGCTTTGCGGGCAGCCGAAACCCGCGGCTACGTTGCGTCTCCTTCAACGCGCCTTCGCACGACGGCGCCCTCGCGTGACCGCTTTCGCCCCCAGCCTCGTTCTCCCGACCGCCCCGCTGGCGGAGGCTGTGGCCGTTCTCCCCGCGCTCCTTCTCCCGGTCCTCGTCCTTATCGGCCTCCTCGTAGGAGGCTGACCACATCGACCGGCTCGAGGCTCGCTGATTCGTCGCACGCTCCTGGGTTGGTCTAACCCGAGCCCCCGCCGATGTCCAGCGCCCCCCGCACGTACACGCTCGCCCTGCTCCCGGGCGACGGCGTCGGCCCGGAGGTGACCGCCGAGGCGGCGCGCGTCCTCGCCGCCAGCGCCGACGCGTTCGGGTTCGCCGTCGACACGAGCGAGCACGCCGTCGGCGGGGCCGGCATCGACGCGACCGGCGACCCGCTCCCGCGCGCCACGCTCGACGCCTGCCTCGACGCGGACGCCGTGTTCCTCGGCGCCGTCGGCGGGCCGCAGTGGGACGCGGTCGACCCCGACGCCCGGCCCGAGCGCGGGCTGCTCCGCCTCCGGGCCCGCCTCGGCGCGTTCGCCAACCTCCGCCCGGTGTCGGTGTCGGAGGCCCTCGTCGCGCGCTCGCCGCTGCGGCCGGAGCGCGTAGCCGGCACCGACCTCCTCATCGTGCGCGAGCTGACGGGCGGGATCTACTTCGGCCGGCCGCGCGAGCGGACCGAGACCGAGGCCTACGACACGATGCGGTACTCGGTCGCCGAGATCGAGCGGATCGCGCGCGTCGCCTTCGAGTGGGCCCGGCGGCGGGACGGGCGCGTCGCCTCCGTCGACAAGGCCAACGTGCTCGCGTCGTCGGCGCTGTGGCGGGACGTCGTCTCGCGCGTCGGCGCCGAGGAGTTCCCGGACGTGGCCCTCGAGCACCTCTACGTCGACAACGCCGCGATGCAGGTCGTGACCGACCCGCGCCGGTTCGACGTGGTCGTGACCGGCAACCTGTTCGGCGACGTGCTCTCGGACCTCGCCGCGACGCTGCCCGGGACGCTCGGGCTGCTCCCGTCGGCCAGCCTCGGCGGGCGGGCGGGCCTGTTCGAGCCGGTCCACGGCAGCGCGCCGGACCTCGCGGGCCGCGGCCTCGCCAACCCCCTCGCGGCGATCCTCAGCGCGGCCATGCTCCTCGACGCGCTCGGCGAGGCCGCCGCCGCCGACGCGGTCCGCCAGGCCGTCGAGGGCACGCTCGCCGACGGGCCCGTCACGCCCGACCTCGGCGGCGACGCCGGCACCTCCGACGTCGGCGCGGCCGTGGCCGACGCCGTCGCCTCCCCCACGCTCTCTCACACCTAGACCGTCATGTCCTCCTCCTCGCAAGGCGACCGCCTCGTCCTGTTCGACACCACGCTGCGCGACGGCGAGCAGTCGCCCGGCGCCGCGATGACGCTCTCGGCCAAGCTCCGCGTGGCCAAGCTCCTCGCCGCGATGGGCATCGACGTGCTCGAGGCCGGCTTCCCGATCTCGTCGCCCCAGCAGGCCGACGCCGTCCGCCAGATCGTCGACGCGCTCGCCGACACCGACACGGTCGTCTGCGCGCTCGGCCGGGCCCACGAGGCCGACGTCCGCGCCGCCGCCGAGGCGCTCGGGGGCGGGCCGAAGACGCGGATCCACACGTTCATCGCCACGAGCGACATCCACATCGCGGCCAAGTTCAGCGCGCCGCGGTTCGGGGCCACGATGGCCGAGCGCCGCGCGAGCGTGCTGCGGATGGCCGTCGACGCCGTGCGCCAGGCCAAGGCCCACACCGCCGACGTCGAGTTCAGCGCCGAGGACGCCGGGCGGACCGACCACGGGTTCCTCTGCGAGGTCGTCGCCGCGGCCATCGAGGCGGGCGCGACCACGATCAACATCCCCGACACGACGGGCTACTGCACGCCGGCCGACTACGGCGCGCTCTTCCGCGCCGTCCAGGACTGCTGCGACACGACGGGCGTCGTCCTCTCGACGCACTGCCACGACGACCTCGGGCTGGCCGTCGCCAACACGCTCGCGGGCGTCGAGGCCGGCGCGCGGCAGGTCGAGGTCACCGTCAACGGGATCGGCGAGCGGGCGGGCAACGCGCCGCTCGAGGAGGTCGCGATGGCCCTCCGCGTCCGCGCCGACCACTACGGCGTGACGCACGGGCTCGACGCGACGAAGCTGGGCGAGGCCAGCCGCCTCGTCTCGGTCGTGACCGGCTTCTCGGTCCCGCCCAACAAGGCGATCGTCGGCGCCAACGCGTTCGCGCACGAGGCCGGCATCCACCAGCACGGCGTGCTCAAGGACCGCCAGACGTACGAGATCAGGGAGGCCGCCGACGGCGGCGCCGACGCCCAGGGCATCCGCCTCGGCCGCCACTCGGGCCGCCACGGCCTGTTCTCGCGCCTCACCCGCCTCGGCGTCGACGTGCCCGAGGAGGACCGCGACGCCGTCTACCAGCGGTTCGTGGCCCTCGCCGACCAGAAGCGCGAGATCTACGACGGCGACCTCCGCCGGCGCGTCGACCCCGCCGCCGACGCGCCCGCGCGCGGGTTCACGCTCGTCGGCCTCCGCGTCGCGACGGGCTCCGACGAGAAGCCGCACGCCGAGGTCACGCTCCAGGACGGCGCCACCGGCGAGCTCCGCGTCGAGACCGCCTCCGGCGACGGCCCGGTCGACGCGATCTACCGCGCCATCGACGGCGCCGCCGGCCGGCCCCACCGGCTCGAGTCGTACTCCATCCGCGCGCTCACGAAGGCGGCCGACGCGGCCGGCGAGGCGCTCGTCGTCGTCTCCGACGGCCCGGCCCTCGCCCAGGGCAAGGCGACCGGCACCGACATCCTCCGCGCCTCCGCCCAGGCCTACGTCCAGGCCCTCAACGGCCTCGACGCCGACGACCACGACGAGGGCGGGTTCGTCAAGGAGGGCATCATGGCCTCGTTCGACACCGTGTGAGAGGGATCGGGGACGGGGCATGCGGGATGCGATCCCCGTGCCCCGCCCTCCGCCTCATCCCTCCATCCCCACCCCTCCATGAGAAGCGACACCGTCAAGTCCGGATTCGAGCGAGCGCCGCACCGCTCGCTCTTGCGCGCGACCGGCCAGATCGAGTCCGACGACGACTTTCAGAAGCCGTTCATCGGCGTCTGCAACTCGTACATCGACCTCATCCCGGGGCACGTCCACCTCCAGAGCTTCGGGAAGGTGGTCAAGCACGCCGTGCGCGCGGCCGGCGGCGTCCCGTTCGAGTTCAACACGATCGGCGTCGACGACGGGATCGCGATGGGCCACCTCGGGATGCGCTACTCGCTCCCGTCCCGCGAGCTCATCGCCGACTCGGTCGAGACCGTCGCCGAGGCGCACCAGCTCGACGGGCTCGTCTGCATCCCGAACTGCGACAAGATCGTGCCCGGGATGCTCATGGGCGCGCTCCGCATCAACGTCCCGGTCGTGTTCGTGTCGGGCGGCCCGATGGCCGCCGGCCGCCTGCCGGACGGCTCGAAGGCCGACCTGTCGAGCGTGTTCGAGGGCGTCGGGAAGTACCAGACGGGCGAGATCAACGACCAGCAGCTCCACGACCTCGAGGCGTTCGCCTGCCCGACGTGCGGCTCGTGCTCGGGGATGTTCACGGCCAACTCGATGAACTGCCTCATGGAGGCGCTCGGGCTCGCGCTCCCCTACAACGGGTCGATCCTCGCGACCGACCCGCGCCGCCGCGAGCTGGCGCGGAACGCGGCGCGCCGGATCGTCGAGCTCGTGCAGGAGGGCCTCAAGCCGCGCGACGTGGTCACGGCCGAGGCCTTCGACGACGCCTTCGCGCTCGACATGGCCATGGGCGGCTCGACGAACACCGTCCTCCACCTGCTGGCGGCGGCCCGCGAGGCCGAGGTCCCGTAC
>CAXRFJ010000550.1:0-11068 GCA_964229475.1 Rubrivirga sp. | reverse complement strand
CGCCGAGGTCGACACCCCCGACATCCTCCGGCCGTTCGCCGACGACCCCCAGGGCGGGCCCGTCTCGCCGGCCGTCCGCCAGGAGGCGCGGAAGTCGATCCTCGACGCCGTCGACCGCGGGGAGCGGGCCGAGGCGGCGCTCGACGTCCGCAACTCGGACCGGGCGTTCGGCACGCGGCTCAGCGGCGCGCTCGCGCGGCGGTCCGTCGCCGGGGCGCCCGCCCTGGCCGACGACGCCGTCGTCGTCCGGGCGCGCGGCTCGGCCGGGCAGAGCCTTGGCGCGTTCGGCGCGCGGGGCCTCACGATCCGCCTCGAGGGCGACGCCAACGACTACGTGGGCAAGGGCCTCTCGGGCGCGCGGCTCGTGGTCGTGCCCCCGAGCGAGGCCACGTTCGTGCCGAGCGAGCAGGTGGTCATCGGGAACGTCGCGCTCTACGGCGCCACCTCGGGCGCGCTCTTCGCGCGGGGCCGCGCCGGCGAGCGGTTCGCCGTCCGCAACAGCGGGGCGACGGCGGTGGTCGAGGGCGTGGGCGACCACGGCTGCGAGTACATGACGGGCGGGCGCGTCGTCGTCCTCGGCAAGACCGGGCGCAACTTCGGCGCCGGCATGAGCGGCGGGAAGGCCTACGTCCTCGACATCGACCACCAGTTCGTCGCGCGCCGCGTGAACCCCGAGACGGTCGACCTGCTGCCCGTCGCGCGCGGGTCGGAGGAGGCCGAGGAGCTCCGCCAGCTCATCGAGGCCCACGCGGCCGAGACCGGCAGCGAGACGGCCCGGATCCTCCTCGACGACTGGCCGGCCGCGCTCCGCCGGTTCGTCCTCGTCTTCCCCACCGAGTACCGCCGCGCGCTGGCTGGCGCCGTCCCTGGCGGGGTCGCCGCCGAGGCCGGCGCGCCCATCGAGCACGCCCCCGACCGCCCCGCCGCCCCCGCCGAGGCCGCCCCGTCCGACGTCTCCCAGCACGCCTGACCGCCGCGCCGCGCTGGCGGTCCCTCTCCGCCAACGCGACGGCCCCTCCCCCTGTCATCCTGAGCAGAGCGAAGGATCTCGTATCGGCTGCCGATCCGCCAGTTCCGATCGCGGCGCGCGAGGCCGAGGAGATCCTTCCCTCCGCCGCGACGCGGCTCCGCTCAGGATGACACAGGAAAGGAAGGGGGCGCCCCCTTCCCACTCCCGCCGCCAGCCGTCCCCGCCTCGACGCCGACCGACCCGATCCGCCATGTCCAGCACGTTCGACTTCCTCTCGCTCCCGCGCCGGACGGCGCCGCGCCGCCCGGTCGACGAACGGCTCGCCGACAACCTGCCGGTCGAGCTCCCGCTCCTCGCGCCCGAGGTGACGGTCCAGGCCCGGCGGTGCATGGACTGCGGCGTCCCGTTCTGCCAGTCGGGCTGCCCGCTCGGCAACCCGATCCCCGACTTCAATGAGGCCGTCCGCGACGGGCACTGGGAGGAGGCGTTCGCCATCCTCAGCCGGACGAACAACTTCCCCGAGTTCACTGGCCGGATCTGCCCGGCCCCGTGCGAGCAGGCGTGCGTGCTGGGGCTCATCGAGGAGCCGGTGACGATCGAGCAGGTCGAGCGGGCGATCGGCGAGCGGGCGTTCGAGGAGGGCTGGATCCAGCCGATCACGGGCGTCCCGCCGACCGGCAAGCGCGTGGCCGTGATCGGGAGCGGGCCGGCCGGCCTCGCGGCGGCGGCGCAGTTGGCGACCGTCGGCCACGAGGTGACCGTGTTCGAGCGCGACGACCGGCCCGGCGGCCTCCTCCGCTACGGCGTCCCGGACTTCAAGCTGGCGAAGGACGTCGTCGAGCGGCGGATCGACGTGATGCGGGCGTCGGGCATCGCGTTCGAGTGCGGCGTCGAGGTCGGCCGCGACGTGACCTACGGCGAGCTCCGCCAGACGCACGACGCCGTGATCATCGCGACGGGCGCGACGCGGGCGCACGACCTCCCGGTGGCGGGCCGCGACCTGGAGGGCGTCCACACGGCGTGGGACTACCTCACGGCCCACGCGAAGTGCGTCGCCGGGGACTGCGAGGCCCCGGAGATCAGCGCGGCGGGCAAGCGCGTGCTCGTCATCGGCGGCGGCGACACGGCGTCGGACTGCATCGGCGTGGCGCACCGCCAGGGCGCGGCGTCGGTCGTCAGCTTCCAGATCACGGAGCGGCCGCCGGAGCGCGTCCCGCGCGGGTCGGTGTGGCCGTTCCGGAGCCCCGCGCTCTCGACCTCGTCGTCGCACGAGGAGGGCGGCGACCGGGTCTGGTCCGTCTCGGCGAAGGAGTTCATCGGCCGGGACCGCGTCGAGCGCGTCCGCACGCTCGACGCGACGGTCGACCTCTCGGCCGGCTTCCGCGTCGACGAGATCGACGGCACCGACCGGTTCTGGGACGCCGACCTCGTCGTGATCGCGATCGGCTACGCCGGTCCCGAGACCGAGGCGCTGACGGCGCAGACCGACGTGTCGCTCGACGGCCGCGGCCGCGTCCAGGCGACCCAGTTCGCGACGTCGGTCGACGGCGTGTTCGTGGCGGGCGACGCCCAGCGCGGCGCCTCGCTCGTGGTCTGGGCGATCTCGGAGGGCCGCGAGGCCGCCCGCGCCGTCGACGTCTACCTCCGCGGCGACTCGCCGCTCCCGACGAAGGGCGGCGGCGACCTCCCGCGCGCCTAGCCCGGCCCGCCTCGGGGCCTCCGGGGAGCGGCCGAGGCGGAGGGACCCGGCGCGTGAAGATGAACCGCCGGGTCGCGCCCGGCCCGCCGCGCCCCTACCTTGACGGCCTGCTCTTTCGCCCCGCCTCAGGTTCTGCGCGTCCCCGCGCGGATGAAAAGGGAATCCGGTGCGCCGGCTCGCAGACGCGAGCGGCCAGGCCGGAGCTGTACCCGCAACTGTAGGCGGCCCGCCGCCGGCCGTGACGCCCGCTGCCACTCTCGACCGCCGCCCGCGGCGCGAGGGGAAGGCTGGGGCCGAGCCGACGCACGCCGACCGGCGCTCCCGCGAGCGCTGCCCGTCGGCCGGGCCGCGAGCCAGGAGACCTGCCCGAGCGCTTCCGCCTACGCCGCCTCCGGGACCAGAGGCGCGGTGTGCTCGACGTCGGCCCGACTGCGTGGGCCCGCGCGTGACCCCGTGCCTGCTTGAGGCGCGGGGTTTTTTGATGCGCCTCCGCGCCCTCCTCTTCCTGCTCGCCCCGCTGGCGACCTCCGCCCAGCCCGCCGCGCCCGACTCGACGCTCGGCGGGGTCACCGTGACGGCCGCCCGCGAGGCCGTCGCCACGCGCGAGGCGGCGAGCCGGGTGACGGTCGTCGACCGCGAGGCCCTCGACGCGAGCGGCGCCGCGACGGTCGCCGACGCCCTCGAGGCGCGGACGGGCGTGTTCGTCAAGCGGTACGGGCCCGGCGGCCTGGCGAGCCTCTCGCTCCGCGGGACCGGCGCCGCCCACGCGCTCGTCCTCCTCGACGGCCACCGGATCGCCGACCCGCAGCTCGGCCAGCTCGACCTCGGCCTCCTCCCCGCCGGCGTCGTCGAATCGGTGGAGGTCGCGCACGGGGCGGCGTCGGCGCTCTACGGGACCGACGGCGTCGGCGGCGTGGTCCAGATCCGGACGCCGCGCGCCGACGCGCCCCGCGCCCGGCTCGACCTGCGGACCGGCGCCTGGGGCGAGCGCGGCGGGAGCCTGCTCCTCGCCGGCGGGTCGGGTCCGATCTCCGCCGTCCTCGCCCTCGACCACGACGAGGCGGCCGGCGACTACCTCTACACCGACTCGACGCGGTTCGACCCCGCGACCCGGACGCTCGGCGTGACCGTGCCGCGGGCGAACGCCGACGTCCGCCGCGACGCGCTCTTCGGGCGGCTCTCGGCCGAGGCCGGCCGCTGGCGCGGGACGCCCGGCCCGCGCGCGACGGACGCCGACCGCGGCCTGTTCGCCTTCTCCGGCGTCTCGCAGGCCCGCCAGCGCGACCGCGCGCTCCGCCTCTGGACCGACCACGCCGTCCGCCTCGGGGCCACCCGCGTCCAAGTCGGCGGGCTGGCGCAGCTCGCCGCGCTCCACTACCTCAGCCCCGCCTCCGGGCTCGACGAGACGGGCGAGACGGCGGCGGCCTCGCTCCGGCTGGAGGTCGACCGCGCGCTCGCGCTCGGCCGGTCCCGGTGGCACGTCGCCGCGGGCGCCGAGCTCTGCGGCGGGCGGGCCGAGCACCCGAGCCTCGCGGACGCCGCCGTGGGGCCCGCGCAGGCCGCCGTCGCGAGCGCCGTCGGCGCGTGGGGGGCGCTGCGGGCGTACCCGGCCCTCCGCCTCGACCGCGTCGCGGCGCCGACGGGCGAGACGCTCACGGCGCTCAGCCCGAGCCTCGGCCTCAACGCGCGTGTCCTTCCCGGCCTCTGGCTGAAGGCGAGCGCCGGCCGCGCCTTCCGCGCCCCGACGTTCAACGACCGGTTCTGGCAGCCCGGCGGCGACCCCGGGCTCCGCCCCGAGCGCGGGTGGACCGCCGAGGCGGGCGTCGTGACGGAGACCCGCGCGAGCGCGTGGGCGCTCACGGCCGAGGCGACGGCGTTCGCCAGCGGCCTCCGCGACCAGATCGTCTGGCGCCCCGTCCGGTTCGACGACGGCTTCTACTGGGCCCCGCAGAACGTCGGGACGACGCGGACGCGCGGCGCCGAGGTCTCCGCCCGCCTCCGCGCCGGCACCTCCCGCCGGTTCGCCGAGGCGGGCGTGCTCGCCACGCTCACCGACGCCCGCGACCGGACGAACCCGGAGGCGTCGTCGTTCGACCAGCCGCTGCTCTACGTCCCCGACGCGCTCGTCCGCGCGGATCTCGCCCTGGGCCTCGGCCCCGTCCGCCTCGACGCCGGGCTGGAGCGCACCGGCCGCCGCGCGACCGCCGCCGACGGCTCGGCCTCCCTCCCGCCCGCGACCGTCGTCGGCGCGGGGCTGTCCGGGCGTCTCGGCCTCGGGCCGGCCGCCGCCACGCTCGCCGTCCGCCTCGAGAACCTCCTCAACGCCGACTACGCGCTCGTCCGCCAGTACCCCATGCCGCCGCGTCACGTCCGCGTCCGGCTCACCCTCGCCTCGCTCTAGCCCATGCGCCGCCTGCTCCTCCTCTGCCTCCTCGCCTCCGCCGTCCACGCGCAGAGCTACGACGCCCTCGTCGTCAGCCAGGGCGCGTTCGGGGCCCAGAACAGCGCCGTCGTCCAGATCTCGGGCGGGTCCGCCCCGGCCCCCTCCACCATCGCCACGGGCCGGATCTACACGCAGGGGGCCGAGGTCATCGGCCAGCGGCTCTACCTCACCGCGGGCGACTCGTTCTCGGGCACGAGCCGGATCGACGTGCTCGACCCGCTCACCGGCGAGCCCGTCGGGCAGGCCACCGACGGCCTCCTCAACCCGCGCTACCTCGTCGAGGTGGTCTCCAACAAGGCCTACGTCACGAACCAGGACTACAGCGGGGGCGCGTCGTTCGTGGCGCCGTTCGACCTCGCGACGAACACGGTCGGCGCGCCGATCGAGGTGGACGGGACGCCCGAGGGGATCGCGGTCGTCGACGGCCGGGTGGTCGTGGCGCTCGGCGCGTTCGGCGGCAAGGACTCGCTGGCGGTCCTCGACCCCGCGACCGACACGCTCGTGGGCTACGTCGACATCGAGTGCGCCGCGCGGTTCGTGGTCGGGACGTACGCGCCCGCGTGGGCCATCTGCACCGACACCGACGAGGCCGTCGCCGTCGACCCGGCCACGCTCGAGGTCGTCCAGCGCGTGGCGTTCGACGAGGACCTCGGCGACCCGTTCTTCGCTGGGCAGGACGCCGCGGCGGTGCAGCTGACCGTCGCCGTCCGCACGTCGGGCGCGGGCGAGAGCACGGGCGTGCTGATCTCGACGGCCTCGGGCGTGGTGCTGATGGGCCAGAGCGGCGCGGTCCTCCGGACGATCCCCGTCGCCGACGCCGCCACCCGGCCGATCACGGCGCTCGCGATGGCGCCCGGCGGCGGCCTGCTGTACGTCGGCCAGCCGGACGCCGCCAACCCGTTCAGCGCGCCGGGCACGGTGGCCGTGTACGACGTCGAGGGCACGCTGCTCGGGACGTTCGGCGCGGGCGTCTTCCCGTCGTACGTCGCCCTGAACCCGAGCCTGGGCACCGCCGCGGAGCCGGTCGCCGACGCGCGCGGCCTCGCGCTCGCCCTCGCCGGCCCCCACCCGGTCCGCCAGCGGACGACGCTCGCGCTCACGCTCGACCGCGCGGCCGACGTCCGCGTCGACCTCCTGGACGTGCTCGGCCGGCCCGTCGCCGTGCTCGCCGCCGGCCCGCGTGCCGCCGGCCCTCACCGCCTCGGCGTCGAAGCGGGCGGGCTCGCGGCCGGCCTCTACCTCGTCCGCGCCGTTGCCGACGGCCGCGCCGTGACGCTCCCGCTCACCGTCGCCCGCTAGCGTGCGCGTCGACCGCTGCCTCTGCTTCGGGACGCCCTTCGCCGCGCTGGCCGAGGTCGCCGCCGCGACCGGTGCCGAGACGGTGCCGGCGCTCCAGGCGCACGCGCCGTTCGGGCGGAAGTGCGGGCTGTGCCGCCCGTACGTCCGCCGGATGCTGCGGACGGGCCAGACGGTCTTCCACGGGATCGTGACGGAGGCGGACGAGCCGGAGGCCGGCGCCGGTCACCCAGAGGCCAGCGCCGGTCGGCCGATCGAGGAGGAGCGGCGGGGAGGCGAAGAGGCGTAGGAGGTCGCCCGCTGGAGCGCCGGAGAGGAACCGGGACGCCCGTCCTCCCCTTCTCTTGCCCACCGCCCCTCCTCCGCACCACGTGACGCTCCTCTACGTCTTCCCCCACCCCGACGACGAGTCGTTCGGGCCCGGCCCGGCCATCGCCCGCCAGACCCGCGAGGGCCACACGGTCCACGTCCTCACGCTCACGAAGGGCGAGGCGACGAAGGTGCGCCACGACCTCGGCGTGAGCGTCGAGGAGATGGGCCGGATCCGGGCGGAGGAGACGGCCTGCGCCGTCGAGGCCCTCGGCGGCACGCTCTCGATCCTCGACTATCCCGACGGCGGGCTGGGCGACCTCGACCCCCGCGAACTCGAGCGCGTGGTCGAGGCCGAGATCGCGCGCGTCCGGCCGGACGTCGTCGTGACGTACGCGGCGCACGGCAACAGCGTCCACCCGGACCACCTCGTGACGCACGCCGTCGTGAAGCGGGCGTACTGCGCGGCCCGCGAGCGCGACGGCGGCCCGCGGCGGCTGGCGCTCTTCACGCTCGTCCAGGGCGAGATCGCGGACAACCCGGTCGGGCTGCGGGGCTCGCCGCGCGACGCCCTCGGCGCCGTCGTCCCGTTCGCCGACGCCGACCGCGAGGCGGGCGAGGCCGCCCTCGCCTGCTACGAGACGTACCAATCGGTGGTCGAGGCCCACCAGCCGCTCCGGCAGGTCGCCGACGGCGTAGCGTTCGTCCTCTTCCAGGAGCGCTACGAGGCCCCGCTCGACTCGCTCACGGCCGACCTGTAGCGACGGCGGCCGCGCCCACGGCGGGCGCGGCCGCCGGGCCGGTCCGCCTCGGCCGCTCCGTGGAGAGCCCGGGGCGGCGGGGGCCGGCGCTACAGGCCCTCGACCTCGCCCGTCTCGACGTCGGCGCGGTAGGGGCGCCCGCCGAGGACGATCTGCGCGACGCGGGCGCCGCCGGCCGCGACCGGGAAGGAGATCGTGAACGCCTCGTCGATCTCGACCACCGACGCCTCGCCGCCCGCCGGCGTCCGGGTGAGCGTCGCGCGGAGCGTGCCGGAGATCGTGCCGTCGACGGCGCGGCGCCAGCGGCGGGCCGTCCCGCGCGGGCCGCGGACGTCGGCGAGCGTGGCGTCGAGCTCGTAGGCCAGCGTCCGCTCGCCGCGCGGGCCGCGGAGCGTGTCGGTGGCGGCGCGCTGGACGGTCCCGTTGACGGTCACCAGCTCGGCGTCGAGGTCGGTGATGTGGAAGCTCGACGTGAGCGCCTGGAGCGCGTGGACGCCGCGGGGCGAGCGGAACAGGTTCGCGGCGGAGAGGACGGCGTACTCGGCGGAGGCCGCGTCGGCGCGCTCGGGCTGCGGCTGGCCGGCGGCGTCGAGGAAGCGGTAGGTCGCCGTCCGGTCGAAGGAGGCGTAGAACCGGCCGTCGGGGTCGCCGCGCTCGCAGTCGACGACGGCCGTCCAGAGGCCGTCGGCCTCGTCGTAGGTCCGGTCGGCGCGGCAGCCGGGGCGGTCGGGGCCGGGGTGCCGGGCGCCGGCCTCGGCGGTCGCCGCGAGCGAGGCGCCCGCGGCGACGTCTTCGAGGAGGCCGCCCGCGTCGAGCGCGAGGGCGCTGGCGACGGCGGTCGCCGCGTCGTCGCGGTCGGCGTCGGAGAGCGTGGAGCCGGCGGTGTCGGTGGCGTCGCAGGCCGCGAGGAGGAGCGCCAGCGCGGCGAGGGGGAGCAGACGGGTCATGGGGCGGCGGGGGTGTGGGCCCTCAAAGTGGCGGGCCGGGCCGCGGGTAGTGTGTCGGATCTGTCGCGATTCGGCCGGGGCTCCGTCCTGCTTCTGTGGCTGGGCTCCCGGCGAAGTCCTCGGCTGTGCCGACTTCCGGTCCCCTCTCACTGCGTCGCTCCGTCCCGGATTACACGCGGGAGTCGCTTCAGTCACAGCCGGGCAAGTGCCGCGTCAATCATCACCCACCCGATCACCAGCGGCCCGAGCAACCATCCGAACCTCCACGTCCACAGGATCTCTTCGTGCCCCGCATCCAGGTCGCGTTGCTCCAAACGGGCCTGCTTAAAACCTGCCCGTCCCTCCGGGTAGCGACTCGCGTCACGGACAACCCGCCACGCTAGCACGCAGCCGTACGCGACAGACGTACTTACCAGAGCCACTCCGACGACGAGTTGAGTAATCGCAGGCATCGGGAGGCGATGTGCCTAGCGGTTCGGCGCCGAGGCCGGCGAGCGCACGCGTGGCTACCGGACGCGGCGGCGCTCCGCCCCCGGCCGCGCGTCGTCGGGCTCGGGGAGGTCGAGGAGCGCCTGGTCGATCCGCTCGGCGGCCTCCGTGATGCCGGCGCGCCGGGCCTCCCGCTCGAGGTCGAACCCCTCGCTCGTGACGATCGCCTCGAGCGCCTCGAGCCGCTGGCGGAGCCGGTCGCGCTCGGCCCTGGCCTCCGCCAGCTCGTCCTCGAGGTGGTCGGTCGCCTGCCCGAGGTTCCGGGCCGCCTCGGCCTTCATCTTCGCGATGTTGTTGTAGGTCCCCGCGAGGATGGCGACGATCGGGATCGCGAGGGCCAGGAGGGGGATGAGCAGCGGCGAGATGTCCATGGCGAGCGGCGGCGGATCGCGGGAACGTACGGCGCGGGCCCGCTGGCGGACGCCTCAGCGCTGGAGCACGGCCACGTAGAGCGTCCCCCCGAACCGCGACGCCCGCTCGCCGACGACCTCGACGGAGCCGAGCCCCGCGCCGTCCGCGAGGGCCCGGATCGCCGACCGCGGGACCGGGTGCGGCACCCGCCGGCTCCCGGGCTCGCGGTCGTACTCGACCACGACGACGCGCCCGGCCGGCCGGAGCCGCCGCGCGAGCGCCGCCAGCACCGCGCCCGCCTCGGGCACGAAGTGGAGGACGTTGGCGCAGAGCGCGCCGTCGACCCGGTCCGGCACGCCGCCGAGGCGGTCGAGGCGACGGACGTCGCCGGTGACCGCCCGGATGCCGGCGCCGTCGGCGACGGGCGGAACGCGCGGCGCGGTCCGGTCGATGGCGACCACCGTGCCGGCGCCGAGGCGCCGGGCGAGAGCCCGCGTGAGGAGGCCGTCGCCCGCGCCGAGGTCGAGCCAGACGCCCGCGCCGGGCAGGACGGCCGGGGCGAGGAGGGCGTCGGCGTCGGCGGGCGTCATGGGGCCTTCAACGTGGGCGGAAGTCACGGGTGCCGGCCGCTCCCCGTCTCCAATTCCATGCACATCGTGTGACCACACTAAACCTAGCCCTATCGTTTGACACCCAAAATTTCAACGACTACCCTTTGGGTCCTCGCGCTGGCCGCGCACGTGGGATCTGCCGTCGGTCAGCGCCCCCTTTCCCTGGCTCCCGATTCCATGCGCACCCGTCGCCCGACGCTCCCCGTGGCCGCGCTCCTGGCCGCCCTCGCCCTCTCCCCCGGCTGCCGGACCGACGCCCCCGACGGCGGCGGGGCCGGCGGCGCGTCCGACACGACGGCGACGGCCGCCAGCCTCGCCTTCCGCGACGCCGTCGGCACGCCGCCCGACGACTGGACCGGGCCCGTCTTCGAGCTCAGCCACGACTACCCGACCACCGACCCCGGCCCCTGCGCCGAGGCCGACTGCCCCTGGCTCGCGCTGACCTCGCCGGAGGCGTTCACGGCCACCGTCGACTCGTCGGCCGCGCCGGGCGCGTGGGAAAACTCGATCTGGCCCGAGTGGATGGAGACCGTCAAGCAGTACATCGGCCGCGGCCAGGACCCGCAGCTCGCCAACGCGGTCGGCTTCCAGACGGCCGTGGGCGGCGAGACCGTGTGGTACCACGTCCCGTGGATGGCCTACGACCCGACGGTCGGGCGCGACTTCATCCACGGCACGACGAACGAGCGGACGTCGCATCTTTCGGACCTCCTCGGCGGCGACGGCAACGCGCTCCACGAGCTCCCGCCGTCGGTCGCGATGGTCCAGGCCGGCCTCGCCGACGCGCCCGACGACGAGGTCGGGGCCGACGACTGCGCCGCGGCCAACGCGGCCGGGTTCGAGACGTGGGCCGTGGGCGTGTACAACGCGTACGGCGGGTACGCGCTGGGGCAGGCGTTCCCGCCGAGCGGCGAGCCCGTGGTCACGACCTACGAGGGGGCGCCGGCGCCGGCCGGGCTCCCGTTCCCCGAGGGCACGCTCGTCACGAAGTTCCTCTTCACGACGGCCACGCCCGACTGCGTCGACTACCTCGAGGGCTCGCCCGAGTGGATCGTCGACCGGCACGTGCTCGACGAGGCCGACTCGACGTTCACCTGCCGCCGCGCGCCGCAGCCGGTCCGCCTCGTCCAGGTCGACGTGGCCGCCGTGGACCCGCTCTCGCCGACGCGCTGGATCTACGGGACGTTCGCCT
>CAXRFJ010000549.1:0-3854 GCA_964229475.1 Rubrivirga sp. | reverse complement strand
GGGGAGGCCAGCCAGAGCCGCCTCGGCGCTGTCGGCCTCCCCGCAGACCTCGAGCCCCGGCTCCTCTCCGATGAGGAACACGTACCCCTTACGGGTGACGGCGTGGTCGTCGACGACGTAGACGCGGCGGTTCAGGGAGGTGGGGGCGGGGAGGGCCCACAGGATACACGCGGGGCGGGCGGGTACGGCGTGGTGGACCCCACCACGTGCCCCGCACTCGTGTCACCACGCCCGGCGGGTGGGGCCCGGTACGACCCCCCGGCCCGTGCCCCCGTTTGATTGCCTCCCTACCCCCCGGACCCGTGCTCCGCATCGCCCTCACCCTCACCCTTCTGCTCGTGCTCGTCCGCGTCGGACTGACGTCGAGCGACGATGAGGCCGGCGCAGAGCAGGCGGCATCGATCGTTTCGGACGTCACCCCTCTCCCTAGCGGGCCAGCGACGTCGGCCACCGGGCAGGGGACGGGGACCCTCGCCGTCTACGTCGACGGCGTCCAGCCGGGCGCAGGCGATGTGGTGGTGTGGCTGTTCCGGTCGGTCGCGGGCTTCCCGTACGACCACCGGGCCGCGTACCGCGAGGTCCGGCTGTCGGCCACGGCGCGGGCCCTGACCGTGCTCATCGAGGACGTCCCGGACGGCCCCATCGCCGTCGTCGCCTTCCATGACGAGGACGACAGCGGGCGCGTGCGACTCGACGACGAGGGACGTGCCGTCGAGGGCGCTGGTACGTCGGGAGCGGGGGGCGTCCCCACCGACTTCGACCGTGCGGCCCTCGTCGTGCGGCCCGACGAGGTCACCGTGGCCCGCGTCGCCCTCCAGTACTCGTGATTCCCCTCCTGCCGGCCGTCTCCGCGCGGTCTGCCCGTATGCCCGTCCCGTCATCCCTCCGTTTCCTCGCGCTTGCGGCGTCCATCGGTCTCGGCCCGGCCGCCGCGGCTCAAGGGGTCCCGGCCCTCGACCCCGGTGCCGCCGACTCCGTTGCGGTCGACGCCGTCGTTCCCTCCCAGACAGGCCCAACGGTCCCCCTCAGCCTCCGCGACGCCGTCGCGCGGGCGCTCGACACGAGCGAGGAGGTCCAGCTCGCCCGCGCGCAGGTCGACCTCGCCGAGGCCCAGGTCGACCAGGCCTACGCCTCCCTCTACCCCCAGCTCGACGCGAGCCTCGGCTACCAGCGGACGCTCGCGTCCCAGTTCGATACCGGAGACGGGGGCTTCTCGCTTCCCGATTCGCTCCAGTTCAACCCCGACCCGGACGCCCCGCTGGAAGACCGCGTCCGGTATCTGGAGCAGAACACGCCGAACGCGGCGCTCGGCGCGCTCGGCGGCCTGTTCAGCGACCTCCCCTTCGGCCAGGAGAACGCGTACTCGGCCACGCTGAGCGGGTCGCAGGTGCTGTTCGCGCCGCAGGCGTTCGTCGGCACCCGGGTCGCGCGGGGCGCCCGCGAGGCCGTCGCCTACAACGAGATCGAGGAGGTCGCCGACGTCCGGCTCGACGTGGAGCAGGCGTACATCCAGGCCCTCGTCGCCCGCGAGCTCGTCGCCATCTCCGAGGCCGCCATCGAGCAGGCGCAGGCGTTCCTCGACGACGAGCAGCTCCGGCTCCGCGCCGGGCGCGCGTCCGAGCTCGAGGTGCTCCGCGCCGAGGTCGAGCTCGAGAATCTCCGGCCGCAGCTGGTCCAGGCGCAGAACGCCGCCGACCTCGCCGTGCTCAACCTGAAGCGGCTGACGAACATCCCGTACGGCCAGCCCGTCGAGCTCACGACCGAGCTCACGCTCCCGTCCCCCGACGCGCTGACGGACGTCGAGCTCGACCCGGCGGCCGAGACCTCCCAACGCGCCGCGATCCTCGCGGCCGAGGCCCAGGTCCGGATCCGGGAGCAGCGGGTCCGCCTCGAACGGGCGTCGTACCTGCCCACCGTCGCGCTCCAGACGAGCTACGGCCAGACCCTCTTCCCCTCCGGCGCCTTCGACTTCGACGGCGACCCGCGGACGGACTGGACCGTCACGCTCGGCGTCCAGATCCCCATTTTCGACGGCTTCCGGCGCCGGGCGCAGGTGGCCCAGGCGCGCGTCGAGCTCTCGCAGGCCGAGCTCCAGCGCGACCAGCTCGTCGAGGCCGTCCAGCTCCAGGTCGAGCAGGCCCTCCGCGAGAAGCAGCGTGCCGCCGCGCTCATCGCGGCCCGCCAGACGACGGTGGACCAGGCCGCCCGCGTCTACCGGCTCACCGAGCTCCAGTACCGCGAGGGGCTCGCGACCCAGCTCGAGGTCTCGAATGCTCGCCTCGGCCTGCTCCAGGCGCGGAGCAACCTCGTCCAGGCCCTCGCCGACTTCTACACGGCCGACACCGACCTCGCGCGGTCCCTCACCGACGCGACCGGGGCGACCTCCTCCTTCTCGATGGGCGACGGCCAACCGCTCGCCGACCCCGTCGACCTCTCGCCGCCCGCCCCAGCCGTCCCCGACGACGGCGCGCCGGGCGGCGCCCCCTCCGACCCGACCGGGGACAACGCCCCGGCCCCCATCGACGGCTAAGCCCTCACCCATGTCCACGATGAACATCCTGACCCGACGGGGGGCCACGACCGGGCCCCGGCGCGTCGTGCGCTTCGCGCTCCTCCTCTTGTTCGGCCTCGCCGCGTGCAGCGGCGAGGACCCCGCCGCCGACCTCGCGGAGGCCGAGGCCGCCCCGCTCGTCCTCGCCTCGACCGATGTGGCCGAGGTCGAAACCGGCGAGATCCAGACGGGCGTGCAGCTCACCGGCACCCTGGAGCCGGCCGACCAGGTCGACGTCAAGGCCCAGGTCGGCGGCACCATCGGGTCCGTCCGCTACGAGGAGGGCGACCGCGTCGGCCGCGGGGCCGTCATGGCGACGGTCACGGCCGAGGGCGTCCGGAGCCAGGCCGCGGCGACACGCGCCGGCGTCGGGACCGCCCGGGCCGGCGTCTCCAGCGCCGAGGCGGGCGTCTCCAGCGCCCAGGCCGGCGTCGAGGCGGCGGAGGCCCAGCTGGCGCTGGCGCGCGAGCAGGCCGAGAGCGCCGAGCTCCTCTACAACGAGGGGGCCATGTCGCGGCTCGACTACCAGGCAGCGCAGGCCCAGGTCGAGGCCGCGCAGGCCCAGGTCGCGTCCGCGCGGGCCAACCTGACCGCCTCGCGCAACCAGGTGACGGCCGCGCAGGGCCAGGTCGCGTCCGCGCGGTCGCAGGCCACGACGGCCGGCGAGCAGGCGGCGCGCACGGTCGTGCGCTCGCCGCTCTCGGGCTCCGTGAGCGCCCGGCAGGTCGAGCTCGGCGAGGCCGTCAACCCCGGCCAGACCCTCTTCACGGTCGTGAGTACGGGCGCGCTCGAACTCCGCGGTCAGGTCGGCGTGGAGGAGGTCCAGCGGATCCGGGTCGGCGACCCAGTGGTGTTCCGGATCGACGGGTACCCCGGGGAGACGTTCCGCGGGGCCGTGTCCCGGATCGACCCCGTGGCCGACCCCGCCTCGCGCCAGGTCGGGGTGTACCTCCGGATGCCGAACCCGAGCGGGCTCGTCGGTGGTCTCTTCGCCACCGGCACCGTCGTCTCCGCGACGGTCTCCGACGCGCTCCTCGTGCCCGAGAGCGCCGTCCGTACGCGCCAGACCGAGGACGGCGAGGCCGCCACCCTCTACGTCGTCCGCGACGGCGTCATCCGCCAGCAGCCCGTCGGCGTCGTCCAGCGCGACCCCGCGCGCGGCGTCGTCGCCGTGCAGGGTGAGATCGCTGCCGGTGAGCGCGTGGTCGTCGCCCCCACCACCGACACCGTCGCCGGCGCCCGCGGCCGACTGGCGGACGCCACCGCGCAGGCCGCCCCCCCCCCCCCCGACCGCGACTAGTCC
>CAXRFJ010000548.1:0-2744 GCA_964229475.1 Rubrivirga sp. | reverse complement strand
ATGGCCGACTACGCGCGGACGGCGCGCGACCGCGGCCTCCGGGTGATCGTGGCCGGCGCCGGCGGCGCGGCCCACCTCCCCGGCGTGATCGCGGCCTCGACGACGCTCCCGGTCGTCGGCGTCCCCGTCCAGACGCGCGCGCTCGACGGGATGGACTCGCTCCTGTCGATCGTCCAGATGCCGGGCGGCGTGCCGGTCGCGACGGTCGCCATCGGGCAGGCCAAGAACGCCGGGCTCCTGGCCGTCCAGATCCTCGCCACCGCCGACGACGCGCTCGCGGCGTCGCTCGACGCCTACAAGGCCGAGCTCCGCGCGCTCGTCGGCGAGATGGACCGGTCGGTCGCCCAGCGGGCGGCCGGCGTCTAGCCGGCCCCGCCCGCCTCGGCGCCGAGGCCGAGCTACTCGAGGAGGAGGTCGGTCTCGCGCTCGGCCTCGTCGCCCGTCACGCGGTCGCGGACGGTCACGGTGAGCGTGTAGAGCCCGGCCTCCTGGCCGGTCGCGTCGAGGAAGAGGTAGACCGTGTCGTCGGCCCGGTCGCCCTGGACCTCGAAGGCCGACGAGACGGCCGCCCCGTCGCCGCCGAAGAGCCGGCGGAAAAAGCGGCGGACGCCGCGCGAGGTGTCCTTCGGGCGGAGGCTCGCCTCGACCTCGTAGTCGGTCCGGTCGCCTTCGAGGCCGAGGCCGTACGCCTCGACGTAGAGGTAGATCGGGTCGCCGACGCCGAAGACGCCCCACGGCGCGGGCTGGACCGAGACGCCGTCGCGGAACACGCGGCCCGGCTCGGCGCGGTCGGCCTCCTCGACGTAGTACGCCAGCAGGAGGTCGGACAGCTGGAGCCCGTCGCCGGCGAAGCTCGGCACGTCGACGGCGCGGCGCTGGACGGCGCTCGTCTGGCCCGAGGCCGTCTCGAACTCGAGCGAGAACTCGTAGCCCTCGGCCGGGCGCGCGCTCATGGCCTCGGTGCTCGTCCAGAGGCGCGTCTGCTGGAACGGGACGATCTGGGCGCCGCGGAGGCCGTAGACCGTCCGCCGCCGCTCGACGAGGAGGTCGCGGTCCGGCCCGATGAGGAACGCGCCCGTCTTGACCGTCACGTCGACGTCCGCCTGGACGCCGTCGCTGGGGTCGTCGGCCTCGGCGACCGGGATGCCGTAGTTGACGTAGAGGTCGGTCCGCCCGCCGTCGCCCTTGAAGGCGGCCACGCGGTACGGGAGCTGGACCGCGCGGCCGGGCGCCTCGAACGTGTACCGCTCCGGCTGGCGGCGGACCTCCTCGCGGGCGCGCATCACGAAGTCCATCGCCGCCGGGTCGCGCACGGAGGCCAGGCCGAAGACGTCGGCCGGAGCCGAGTAGAGGCGGAAGCGACCGTTTCGGCCCGGGTCCTCGAACACGAAGCGGACGCCGTCGCCGTAGTCCCACACGTTGAACCGGTTGGCCATCTCGGTGCTGGCGGCCGTGTTCGGGTCCGGGGCGAACGACCCGTCGCGCCCGGCGAACTGGCTCACCACGAGGCCGAACCCGCCCTCGAGCACGACGTCGGTCTCGGGCAGCCCGTAGCGGACGTGGAGCCGGCCCCGCTCCGTGTCCCAGCCGGGGATGCCGAGGTCGTCGGAGCGGTACAGGAGCTCGGCCGTCACGAGGCGGGCGTAGTGCTCGGTCCGCCGCTCGTTGGCGGAGTTGAGGAAGCGGGGGTCGCGGCTGGTCCAGTAGCGCTCGGCGAACCGCTCGGGGTCGGCGCGGAAGGCGGCGTGCTCGTCGGGCGGGAGGATGAGCGTGAGGTCGGTGTAGGCCGCGCGCGTCGCGTCGTCCATGTAGCGGAGCGCGCGGTCGAAGGCCACCTCGGCGGCCTCGTAGTTGCCGGTCCGGTGGTTCACGAGGCCCGTGTAGAGCCACATCCCGGGGTCCTCGGGGAACTGGACGTACATCTCGGCGAGGTCCGGGAGCGCCTCCTCGTAGGCCCCCGAGAGCGTCGCCAGCCGGACGACGTGGTCGTAGACGGCCCGCCGCCGGGGGTCCGAGGCGAGCGCCTGCCGGAGGTGCCCGATGGCCCGGTCGTAGGCCGCCTGCGCGCGCGGGGCGAAGTCGGTCACGCCCACCCCGCGGCGCTGGAGCTCGGCGACGTCGAACCGGTCGGCGATGTCCTCGCCGAACCGGCCCGCCATCCGCTCGTCGAGCTGGGGCGCCAGCTGCTCGCGGTTGGCGGCGAGGAGGTCGACGCCGGTCGGGCGGTCGCCGGTCGTCGTGCCGCCCTCGGCGAAGTCGTCCTGCTGGCGCTCGGCGAAGTCGGCGGCGGTCTGGTGGGGCGCGACGGAGCGGTAGGCGAGGCCGGGCAGCTTGATCGCGTTCCGGTACTGGTAGTAGTCGACGATGGCCTGCGCGCCGAGCTCCTCGTGGGCGTAGCCGTTGGTCGAGTCGATGGCGAGGATGTCGCGGGCCAGCTCGCGGCGGCGGCGCAGCCGGTACATCTCCTGGAAGTAGTTCCAGGTGTCGCCGCGGAGCTGCTCCAGCCGGGCGACGAGGTAGACCACGTTGTCGCCGTCGAGGGCGAGGGCCCGGTCGATCTCGCGCCCGGCGCGGCCCTCGTCGCGGACCGGGTTCCGCTCGTCGAACAGGACGCGGGCGAGGAGGTAGTGGGCCTCCGCGTCGTCGGGCGCGGCCTCGACGGCCTGGCTCAGGAGGCGGACGGCCTCGGCGTAGTCGCCCTCCCGGTACGCCTCCCCCCCCCGCTCCAGCGCCGACTGCGCGGC
>CAXRFJ010000547.1:0-5539 GCA_964229475.1 Rubrivirga sp. | reverse complement strand
CCGACTCCCTCCGCCTCGGCGCCGAGGCGGGCCGCGCCGAACGGAGCCGGTGCGCGGCGTGCCCCCCGTCCCGCCTCGTCCCGTGGGGGGGAGGGGACGCGTTGGGGCACCGTGGTCGCGTGTCTCCTCTCGCTGGCGGTCGCCGCCGGCGGGTGCGGGGCGGGCGACGCGCCGGCCGCGGCGGAGCCGGCGCGGGAGGCCGCGCCGCCGCCCGACGGGCTCGCGATCCCCGACGGCCAGGTCTGGGTGCCGGGCGGGACCACGACGGTCGGCGTGACGGCGGGCGAGAGCGGGATGCCGCACGAGCGGCCCGCCTTCGAGGCCGACGTCGCCCCGTTCTTCCTCGACCGTTCGCCCGTCACCGTCGCGCGCTTCCGCGCGTTCGTCGACGCGACGGGCCACGAGACGCAGGCCGAGGCCTTCGGCGACGGCGCCGTGATGGACCAGGCGACGGGCCAGTGGACGCTCGTCCCGGGCGCGCAGTGGCGGGCGCCGTTCGGCCCCGACCAGCCCCCGGCCCAGGGCGACCACCCGGTCACGCAGGTGGCCTACACCGACGCCGAGGCGTTCTGCACGTGGGCCGGCGGCCGGCTCCCGACCGAGGTCGAGTGGGAGCACGCCGCCCGCGGTGCCGTCGACGACCGGAGCCCCTACGCCTGGGGCGACGACCTCAACGAGGGCGGCCGCGCCCGCGCCAACACGTGGACCGGCTCGTTCCCCGGCGACGACACCGGCGCCGATGGCTACGCGGGCGGGACGAACCCTGTCGGCCGCTTCGGCGAGACGCCGCTGGGGCTGACCGACATGGGCGGGAACGTCTGGGAGTGGACGGCCTCGTGGTACCGCCCGTATGACCAGCGCGACGCGCCCTTCACGCCGACGGCCACGAGCGAGCGCGTCCAGCGCGGCGGGTCGTTCCTCTGCCACCCGTCGTACTGCCACGGCTACCGCGTGAGCGCGCGGAGCCACGCGACGCCCGAGTCGTCGTTCGCCCACGTCGGCTTCCGGTGCGCGACCGACCTCCCCGCGGGCCCATGATCCGCCGCGCGCTCCTCCTCGCCCTGCTGGCGGCGGCGTCCGCCAGCGCCCAGCGGACGCAGACGTCGCTCAACGACGGCTGGCGCTTCTGGAACGACGACGCGCCGGGCGCCGAGGCCGCGGCCTTCGACGACGGCGCCTGGGACCGCGTCGACCTCCCGCACACGTGGAACGCCGCGGACGCCTTCGACGACGAGCCCGGCTACCGCCGCGGCGCCGGCTGGTACCGCCGCCCCCTCCGCCTCGGCGCCGAACCGTCAGGTCGACGCAGTCAGGCGGTCCCCCCCAGGCGCCGCTTCTTGCATTTCGAGGGCGCCAACCAGGTCGCCGACGTGTGGGTCAACGGGCAGCCGGTCGGCGGCCACGTGGGCGGGTACACGGCGTTCACGCTCGACGTGACCGACGCGCTCCGGCCCGGCGACAACGTCATCGCCGTCCGCGTGGATAACACGCACAACCCCGACATCCCGCCGCTCGACGCCGACTTCACGTTCTACGGCGGGCTCTACCGCGACGTCTGGCTGATCGAGACGGGCGCGACGCACCTCAGCACGGCGTGGGGGGCGTCCGGCGTCCGCCTCGACGTGCCGGGGCTGGCCGAGGGAGACACCCGTGTCCGTGCCCGATCGGAGGTGGTCAACGACAACGGCCGAGCTATCGCCGCCCAGGTGGTCCATGTGCTCCGTGACTCCGAAGGCACTGTGGTTGCTGAGTGGTTTGGGGCTGGGTGGCTCGAGCCGGGTGACACGGCGACTCTGGAGGCGTGGAGCGAGCCGGTCGAGGCGCCTCGCTTGTGGTCGCCCGAGACGCCCGAGGTCTACCGCGTCGAGACGCGCGTCGAGGTGGACGGGGAGACGCGCGACCTCGTCACGAGCCCGTTCGGCTTCCGCTGGGTCGCGGCCGATGGCGACGGGTTCGTGCTCAACGGCGAGCGCCGCCAACTCCGTGGGACCAACCGCCACCAGGACGTCGAGGGCTACGGGAACGCGCTGCCCGACGACCTCCACCGCCGCGACGTCCGCCTCGTCAAGGAGACCGGGTTCGACTTCCTCCGCCTCGCCCACTACCCGCAGGACGAGGCCGTGCTCCACGAGACCGACCGCCTCGGGCTCATGGTGTGGGAGGAGATCCCCGTCGTCAACACGATCACGCAGTCGGAGGCCTTCGCGCAGAACGCCGAGCAGCGGCTGCGCGAGATGATCGTCCAGCACTACAACCACCCGTCGGTCGTGATCTGGGGGTACATGAACGAGATCCTCCTCCGGATCCCCGGCCCCACGCCCGAGGGCTACGTCGACGACGTCCGTGCCCTCGCGGAGCGCCTGGAGCGCGTCGTCCAGCGCGCGGACTCGACGCGGCTCACGGCCATGGCCGTCTCGTTCAACGAGGCCGCCTACCGGATCGCGGACGCGTCGGACATCTTCGCGTTCAACCTCTACTTCGGCTGGTACCACGACACGTTCGCCGACCTCGGCGTCTTCCTGGACAGCCTCCACGCCGCGCACTCCGACGTCCCGCTCATGCTGAGCGAGTACGGCGCCGGCTCCGACGAGCGGATCCACAGCGACCGGCCCGTCCGGTTCGACTTCTCGACCGAGCACGCCGAGAACTTCCACCACGCCTCGTTCCGGACCGTCCTCGACCGCCCGTGGATGGTGGGGAGCGCCGTCTGGAACCAGTTCGACTTCGGCTCGGCCGGCCGGCAGGACACCAAAGACGGGATCAACCAGAAGGGCCTGTTCTTCTTCGACCGGACGCCGAAGGACGTCGCGCACCTGTACCGGGCGATGCTCCTCGACGAGCCCGTGCTCCACATCGAGCGCGACCACCTCCACCGCGCCGGGCCGCGTCGCCAGTCGGTCCGCGTGTTCACGAACGCGACGGAGGTGGGCCTCGCCGTCAACGGCGGGCCGCCGATGCGGGGCGCCCCCGACGACGGGCTGGCCGTGTTCGAGGTCGAACTGGCGCCCGGCGCGAACCGCGTCGACGTGATGGGCCTCTGGGGCGACGAGGTGCGCCACGACACGGCGACGCTCCACTACACCGACACGGCCGCGTTCTTCGCCGGTGGCCCCGGCGCCCCGCCCGAGGTCGCCCTCAACGTCGGCGCCGACCACTCCTTTACCGACCCGTCCGGCCTCGTCTACGTCGCCGAGGCCGACTGGCCCGGCGCGGCGCCCGACGGCGAGGCCCGCCGCACGCACCACCGGATCGGCGGGACCGAGAGCGACGCGCGGTTCCAGTCCGCCCGCGAGATGCCCGAGGCGTGGCGACTCCCGACGCTTCCCGCCGGGACGTACGACCTCACCCTCGGCGCCGCCCGCCTCGGCGAGGCGCCCGGCGTGGTCGGCGTCGAGGTCGTCGACGCGGGCTGGACGCTGCGGGCCGAGGAGGCCGCGAGGTCGCGCCGCCGCGTCCGCCTCCCGCCGCCCCACGGCGCGCTCGTGCTGGACCTCGCCGAGCGCTGGCGGGCCGTCGAGGGCCGCGTCCGGTTCACGCTCCCCGAGCGCGCCGCGCCCGTCCTCCGCTTTTCGAGCGACGGCGCCCCGCCCGTCCTCTCCACCCTCGTCCTCCGCCGCCTGTGAGCGACTCCGCCCCACGACCTGTCATCCTGAGGAACGACGCGACGAAGGATCTCGACGCCCAGGCTTCGAGCCGTGGCGACCGGTGGCTCCGGCCTTCCGGCGCTGGGATCCTCCGCTGCGCTCAGGATGACCGGAGCCGGGGAGCGGCCGTCTCACCTTCCGCACGTCCTATGCGTCGCCTTCTCCTGCTTCTCGCCCTGCTGGCGGTCGCCGCCTGCGCCCCGTCGGCGCCGGTCGCGACGGCGCCCGCCCGCCCCACCTCGGACGCCGAGGCGGCCCCCCTGGCCTACGAGCTCTCGGCCGAGGAGGAGGCGTTCCTCGACACGCTCCAGCACCGGACGTTCCGCTGGTTCTGGGAGACGACGCCCGAGAACGGGCTCGTCCACGACCGCTACCCGAGCCGCGACTTCTCGTCGGTCGCCGCCATCGGGTTCGGGCTGCCGGCCTACGGGATCGGCGCCGAGCGGGGCTACGTCCCGCGCGCCGCGGCCGCCGAGCGGACGCTGACCACGCTGCGGACGCTCTACGACGCGCCGCAGGGCCCCGAGCAGGTCGGCACCGCCGGCCACCGCGGCTACTTCTACCACTTCCTCGAGTACGACGACGCCACGCGCTTCCGCAACGTCGAGCTCTCGACCATCGACACGGCGCTGCTGATGGGCGGCGTCCTCTTCTCGCGCGAGTACTTCGACGGGGCCACTGCGACCGAGCGCGCCATCCGCGCCTACGCCGACTCGCTCTACCAGCGCGTCGAGTGGCCGTGGTTCCGGAAAGAGGGCGACACGCGGCTCACGATGGGCTGGCACCCCGAGACCGACTTCATCCGCGCCGACTGGCGGGGCTACAACGAGGGGATGATCCTCTACCTCCTCGGCCTCGGCTCGCCCACGCACCCCCTCGACGCCGACGTCTGGCCGACCTGGACGAGCACCTACGAGTGGGAGGACTTCTACGGCTACGAGCACGTCAACTTTACGCCGCTCTTCGGCCACCAGTACTCCCACCTCTTCGTCGACTTCCGCGGCATCCAGGACCAGTGGATGCGCGACAAGAGCGCCGAGATCGGGCGGCCGTTCGACTACTTCGAGAACAGCCGCCGCGCGACGCTCAGCCAGCGGGCCTACGCCATCGACAACCCCGGCGGCTGGGCCGACTACTCGGCCGAGATCTGGGGGCTGACGGCGAGCGACGGGCCGAGCGACCAGGCCGTCGAGGTCGACGGCGAGACCCGCCAGTTCCACACCTACTGGGCCCGCGGCGCCAGCGCCGACCACGTCAACGACGACGGGACGCTCACGCCGACGGCCACGGGCGGCTCGATCCCGTTCGCCCCGGACCTCACGATCCCCACGCTCATGGCCTTCGCCGAGCGCTACCCCGCGCTCTGGACCGAGGACTACGGCTTCCGCGACGCCGTCAACCCGACGTTCACCTTCGAGGACGTCCCGATCAAGCGGAACTCGGAGGTCACGCCGTACGGGTGGGTCGACCACGACTACCTCGGCATCGACCAGGGGCCGATCCTCATCATGGCCGAGAACTTCCGCTCGGGGCTCGTCTGGGAGACGCTCAAGAAGAGCCCGTACCTCGTCCACGGCCTCCGCCGCGCGGGCTTCCAGGGCGGCTGGCTGAGCGGGACCGCGGTCGAGATGCCGCCGGCCCTCGACTTCCCGGAGACGGCCGCCGCCGCGGCCCCCGACGCCGACCGCCTCCTCGTCGTCGTCCTCGGCTCGTCGACCGCCGAGGGGACCGGCCCGAGCCACCGCGACAGCACGTGGGTCAACCGCTTCCGCGACTACCTCGAGGGCGTCGACGCGCGGTTCGACGTGCTCAACCTCGCGCGCGGCGGCTACGCGACGTTCCACCTCGCGCCGGCCGGCACGCCGGCGCCCGACCGCCTCCGCGGCGCGCCGGAC
>CAXRFJ010000546.1:0-9108 GCA_964229475.1 Rubrivirga sp. | reverse complement strand
CCCCCCCCCCCCCCCGCTTCAGCCGAGCCCCCCGCCGTCCTCGCCGGCCCGCGCTGGGACCGATTCGAGCGCCTCGCCGCCCGCGCCTTCCTTGCCTTCGCCCTGTTCTGGTGGACCGTCACGGCCGCCGTCCACGTGCTCGACCTCGCGCCCGAGCGGCACCAGCTGGCGGCGATGCTCGGCGCGGCGGCCCTCTCGGGCGCCCTGTTCCTCGGCCTCGGGCGCGCGCTGGGGTGGGCCGCGCTCCGGGCGGCGGCGTTCGGCGTCGTCGGTGCGGGGTGGGTGCTCTGGAGCGTCGCGGTGTTCGAGGGCGACTGGACGGCCGGCTGGCGCGGGGCCGGGTGGGTCGCGGTCCTCGGCGTCGCCGTCCTCGCGCTCCGCGTCGAGCGGGCGCACCGGCTGCGGACGACGGCCCTCATCGCGACGGTCTGGCTCGCGGTCGCCGTCGTCGCCGTCGCCCTCGCGGACGCCGTCGACGCGCTCGCCGGCGACGTGTGGTCGTACGGCGCGGCCGGGGCCGTCGTGGCGGCCGGGTTGCTCCTCGCCGTCCGGCTGCCGCAGTCGGTCGCCTCGGCGCACGAGCGGGCGTGGGCCGTCGGCGGGCTCGCGGTCGCGGCGGCGCTGTGGGCCGTCGTGTCGTGGGGAGGCGATGGCGCCGCCGACCCGCTCCCCACGCTCCCCGTCCTCAACCCGCTCGGGCTGCCGACCGTGGCCGTCCTCCTCGGCCTCGTCGCCGCCCGCCGCGCGCTGCCCGGCCGGAAGCCCGCGCTGTCGGTCCTCGTCGGCGCGCTCGGCTTCGGGGCGCTGACCGCCGAGGTGCTCCGCGGCGCCCACGCGTTCGGCGCCGCGCCGTGGACGGCCGACGGGCTCTACGCGTCGTCGACGGCGCAGGCGGCGCTCGCCGTCACGTGGACCGTGCTGGCGCTCGCGCTGGCCGTCGCCGCCGTCCGCCGCGAGAGCCGGGGGCTGTGGTTCTTCGGGGCCGGCGTGTTCGCCGTCGTCGTCCTGAAGCTGTTCCTCGTGGACCTCTCGCAGGCCGAGGCGCTCGTCCGCATCGTCGCGTTCATCGCGGTCGGGGCGATCGGGCTCCTCATCGGGTACCGGGCGCCGCTGCCGCCGCGGCCCGCCGAGGCCGTACGTTCCGAGGCCACCCCGCCTCCGTCGCCATGACCCGTCTCCTCGTCGCCACCCTCCTGCTCGCGGGGTCCGCCAGCGCCCAGTCGCTCGAGCTCATCGGGACCGTCGAGCTCCCGGCCATCGTCACCGACACGCTCGAGACGGGCGGCTCCGACGTCTGGGGCTACGTCGCGCCGGACGGCGCGGAGTACGCCATCATGGGCGACATCGAGGGCGTCTCGGTCGTCGCCGTGCCGAGCCTCGAGGTCGTCGCCCGGATCCCGGGCCCGACGGAGGACGCGAAGTGGTACTGGCGCGACATCAAGACGTACGGGCACTACGCCTACGTCGTGACCGAGGCGTACGGCCGGAGCGAGGGGCTCCAGATCATCGACCTCTCCGGGCTCCCGGAGCGGGCCGAGGAGGTCGCCGTGATCCCGGGCCCCGACGGCGCGCTCGTCTCGTCGCAAAACCTCTCGATCGACACCGCCACGGGCCACGCCTACGTCCTGAGCTCGGACGGCTCGCCGATCTACATCCTCGACCTCGCCGACCCCGTCGCGCCGGTCGTGGTCGGGCAGATGGACGACGTCGGGAGCGTCCACGACGTCTACGCCCACGACGACCGGGTCTACGTGGCCGAGGGCCGCGACCCGTACTACTCGATCTGGGACCTCTCGGACAAGGCCGCCCCGCGGCTCCTCTCGCGCGTCACGGTCCCCAACGCCGGCTACGTCCACAACATCTGGCCGACCGACGACGGCCGGCACGTCCTCACGACCGAGGAGACGGCCGAGAAGACGGTCAAGGTCTGGAACGTGGAGGACCTCGAGAACCCGGAGCTCGTCGGCGAGTGGCTCGGCGCCAACCGGATCGCCCACAACGTCCTCGTGCGCGGGCGCTACGCGTTCCTGTCCCACTACTCGGCCGGCGTCTACGTGCTGGACCTGGCCGATCTGGGGAACCCGACGGTCGTCGCCCACCACGACACGTACCCGAAGAACGACGACGTGACGATGGACGGCAACTGGGGCGCGACGCTGCCCTCGCCGGGCGGCTACGTCTACGGCAGCGACGGGACGGGCCAGCTCACCGTCCTCCGCTGGACGCCCCCGGCGGACTCGTAGGAGGTGAGGCGTCAGGCGGGTGGCGCGAGGCATGAGTCCCGCCTCCCCCACCTCGGTGCCGAGGCGGAGGGAGTCGGCGAAGGCCATCGCCAGGTCATCCTGAACGCAGTGACGGACCTCGCGTCCGCCGTCGCGGCGGGCCGATGACCGCGTCGGTCGAGTCTGGCGAGATCCTTCGCGCCGGCTCAGGATGACAGTGGAGGCTCGCGGCCCTCGCCCCTCCCGGTCGAGACGGAGGCCGGAGAGTCAGGAGAACCCGTGCCCTGAGGGGCGGCGTACCGGGGCGGTCCCGGCCGTCCCCCCATGCCCCTCGCCCGCTCGAGTCGCCGCTACCTGCTCCGGCACCCGCTCCTGACGGCGCTGTCCGTGCTGGGCGTCGCCCTCGGTGTGGCCGTGAGCGTGGCCGTCGACCTCGCCAACACGAGCGCGCTGCGGGCCTTCGAGCTGTCGGGCGAGGCCGTGACCGGGACGGCGACGCACCAGGTCGTCGGCGGGCCGGGCGGCGTCGACGGCGGGCTCGTGGCCCGGCTCGGGACCGAGGGCGGCGTCGCGCAGGTCGCGCCGGTCGTCGAGGGCGCCGCGCGCGTGGCCCGCCAACCGGCGGGCGGCGCCGGCCAGCGGGACCGCGTGGTGTCGGTCCTCGGGGTCGACCCGTTCGCGGAGGCCGCCTTCCGCCCGTTCGTCGGCGGGCCGGGCTCGGGGCTCGACGCCGGCGCGTTCCTGACCGTCCCCGGCGCCGTGCTGCTGTCGGAGCCGACGGCCGCCGACCTGGGCGTCGCCGTCGGCGACACGCTGGGGCTCGCGGTCGACGGCCGGCCGGAGACGGCCCGCGTGATCGGCCTGCTGGAGCCGGACGACGACCGCTCGGAGAGCGCGCTCCAGAACCTCCTCGTCGTCGACGTCGCGACCGCCCAGGAGTGGTTCGGGCTGACCGGGCACGAGGGACGGGGCATGGGGGAAGGGGCTGGGTTGGTTGAGCCCCTTGCCTCATCCCCCATGCCCGATGCCCCGGCCGCAGGCCGGCTGTCCCGCATCGACCTGATCCTCCCGTCCGACGACCCGGCCCGCCTCGACGCCGCCCTCGGCCGGGTCGCGGCGCTGCTGCCGGAGGGCACGGAGGTCCGCCCGGCGTCGACGCAGGCCGAGGCGCTGGCGACGATGACGGCCGCCTTCCGGCTCAACCTGACGGCACTGTCGCTGCTGGCACTCGTCGTCGGCGTCTTTCTGATCTACAACACCGTGACGTTCGCCGTCGTCCAGCGGCGGCGGGTGCTGGGGACGTACCGCGCGCTCGGCGTCACGCGGGCCGAGGTGTTCCGCGCCGTGCTCGGCGAGGCCCTCGTGATCGGCGCCGTCGGGACCGCGCTGGGGCTCGCGCTGGGTGTGCTGATGGGGAGCGGGCTCGTCCGGCTCGTGACCCAGACCATCGGCGACCTCTACTTCGTGGTCCGCGTGCGGGAGCTGGCGCTGTCGCCGGTCGCGCTCCTGAAGGGCGTCGCGCTGGGGCTCGGGGCGACCGCCGTGGGCGCGCTCCGGCCCGGGTGGGAGGCCGCCTCGACCGCGCCCGCCTCGGCGCTCCGGCGGTCGACGCAGGAGGACCGGTTCGCGGAGGGCGCCGGGCGCCTCGCGCTGTGGGGCGTCGGCGTGCTCGGGCGCGGCGGGCTCGTGCTCCTCGTCCCGGCCGGCGTGGCGGGCGCGTACGCCGGGATGCTCGGGATCCTGGCCGGGACCGCGCTCCTCGTCCCGTACCTCACGCGGGGCTGGGCGGCGCTCGCCCCGCCCCGCCTCGGCCGCCTCCGCGGGCCGGTCGGGCGGATGGCCGCGCGCGGCGTCTCGGCCTCTCTCAGCCGGACCGCCGTGGCCGTGGCCGCGCTCGCCGTCGCCGTCGCCGCGACGGTCGGCGTGGCGACGATGGTGTCGTCGTTCCGCACGACCGTGGCCGACTGGCTCGGCGCCGTCCTCCAGTCCGACGTCTACGTCCAGCCGCCGGCGACCGTCTTCCGCCGCGGCGGCGCCGTCCTCGACGACTCGCTCGCCCAGGCGCTCGCGGCCCTCCCCGGCGTCGCCCGCGCCGACGCCATCCGCGTCCGGACGATCGAGGACGACTCGGGCCCCTTCGACCTCGTCGTCGCGCGCATCGACCCGACCCGCGCCGGCATCTACCGCTACAAGGAGGGCTCGGCCGAGGCGGTCGCCCGGGGCGCCGAGGCGGGCGCGGTCGCCGTCAGCGAGCCGTTCGCGTTTCGGTTCGGCGTCGGCGCGGGCGACACGCTCCGGCTCCCGACCGACCGGGGGCCGCGCGCCTACCCCATCGCCGGCGTCTACTACGACTACGGCAACGACCTCGGCGTCGTGCTCATGGACGAGCGGCCGTTCCTCGCCGCCTTCCGCGACCCCGGCTACACCGGCATCGCGCTCACCGCGGCGTCCGGCGTCGACCCGCCCGCCCTCGTCCAGCGGGCCCGCCGGCTGGCGGAGGCGAGCGGCCAGGACGTGACCGTCCGCTCGAACCGCGACCTCCGCGAGGCGAGCCTCGAGATCTTCGACCAGACGTTCGTGGTCACGAGCGTGCTCCGGCTGCTGGCCGTCGCCGTCGCGTTCGTCGGCGTCCTCTCGGCGCTGATGGCGCTCCAGCTCGAGCGGCGGCGCGAGCTGGCCATGCTCCGCGCGCAGGGCATGACGCCGGGCGAGGTGCGCACCATGGTGTTCGCCGAGACCGGGCTGATGGGGTTGTGGGCCGGGCTGCTGGCGGTCCCGCTGGGGCTCGCGCTCGCGGCCGTCCTCGTGTTCGTCGTCAACGTCCGGTCGTTCGGGTGGACGCTCGCGTTCGCCGTCTCGCCGGGCGTGCTGCTCCAGGCCGTGGCCCTGGCCGTCGGCGCGGCGCTGCTGGCCGGCGTGTACCCCGCGTGGCGGATGGCGCGGACGAACCCCGCGCTCGCCCTGCGGGACGGGTGAGCCGGCCCGCCTCGACGCGCGCGGGGGCAGGGCGAGCTCCGCGAGAAGGCGCTGTTCGGGGGGCGAGAAGAGGCGTCGGATTGCCCCTCTGGGGAGCCCATGGCGGGGGCGATCGGGGATATGCTCCCCACATGACTCGATTTGTCTGCATTCTCGCCGGTCTCTGGCTGGTCGTCGGCGCGGCCCACGCGCAGGGGTTCTACCTCGACCCGCTCACCGCCGACGGCGCGGTCCCGTTCCCGACCGACGTGGAGGTCCGGCCCGACGGCGCGGGGTACTTCGTGACCGACAAGCGGGGCTTCCTCTACGGCATCCGGGCCGACGGGACGCCGCTCCCCGAGCCGATCCTCGACCTCTACTGGGAGGTCTCGTCGAACGTCGACCGCGGCCTCCTCGGGGCCGCGCTCCACCCCGACTTCCCGGCCCGGCCGGACCTCTACCTCTACTACGTCGCCGTCGACGAGACGACCCGCCAGCGGGACGTGCCGTTCGGCATCGGGCGCGTCGTCCGCTACACCCTCACCGGCCCAGACCTCTGGCAGGTCGACCCCGCCAGCCGGGCGGTGATCTTCGGGGAGTCGTACGACGACGGCGTCGCGTCGTGCCTCCCGTTCCACGCCGGCGGGACGATCGCCTTCGGGCCCGACGGCGCGCTCTTCGTCAGCGGCGGCGCCGGCGCCGACGCCGGGTTCGCCGACGTCGGGGGCACCCACCCCGACTGCTACGCCGAGGGGCGCGACGACCCGGCCGACGACGTCGGCGCGTTCCGGGCGCAGCGGCTGGGGAGCCCGAACGGGAAGATCCTCCGCGTCGACCCCGAGACCGGGCTCGGCCTCCCGGACAACCCGTTCTACACCGGTGACCCGGCCGACTGGGCGTCGCGCGTGTGGGCGCTCGGCCTCCGGAACCCGTTCCGCGTGACCGTCGCCGAGACGCCGGCCGGCCGGCCGCGCCTCGTGATCGGCGACGTGGGGTGGTACCAATGGGAGGAGCTCGACGTCTCGACGGGCGGCGAGAACTTCGGGTGGCCCTGCCTCGAGGGGCCCCGGAACGTCCGCCAGTACCGCGAGGCGGCCCCGGCCGGCTTCACGTGCGACGGCGGGGTGATCGGCCAGGGTGAGGGCCGGCTGACGGGGCCCGTCGCCGCGCTCGACCACTACCGGCCCGAGGCCTCCGCCCCGTCCGGCTTCACGGCCAACTCCATCACGGGGGGCGCGTTCTACGCGGGCACGTCCTACCCGGAGCGCTACGTCGGAGCGTACTTCTTCGCCGACTTCTCCATCGGCTGGGTGCTCGCCGGACGGCTCGTCGACGGCGGCCTGACCGGGACCGAGACGATCGTCGAGGAGTCGCCCGGCTTCGTCGACGTCGAGATGGACCCGGCCGCCGACGCGCTCCTCCTGGCCGACATCTACCGGGGCCGGCTCGTCCACCTCCGCCACGCGGGCGGCGACGCCCCGCCGCCGGTGGCCGAGGCCCGCGCCGACGCCCGGTCGGGCGCAGCCCCGTTCGCGGTCCAGTTCCGCGGGTCGCGGTCGTTCGACCCGGCCGGCGGGGCGCTCTCGTATGCCTGGACGTTCGGCGACGGCGCGTCGGCGGCGGAGGCCGACCCGGTCCACACCTACGACGAGGTCGGGACGTACGTCGCGGCGCTGACGGTGACGGCCGACGACGGGCGCCAGTCGCAGGCGACGGTCTCCGTCGTCGTCGGGCGCGCGGCGCCGACGCTCACCATCGTGTCGCCGACGCCGGGCGTCGTGCGCGGCAACGAACTGGTCCCGCTCCACGCCGAAGTCTCGGACCCGTACGAGCCCGCCGAGGCGCTCGACGTCGAGTGGGAGGTCCGGCTCGTCCACAACGTCCACGAGCACCCCGGCACGTTCCGGGCGGAGACCGCGCGGGCCTTGTTCGTGGCGCTCCCGCACGGCGAGGAGGGCGAGGTCGCGTTCTACGAGGCGACGGCGACGGTCACCGACGGCGAGGGGATCCGCGTGTCGACGTCGATCGCGCTGCCGCTGGCGGCCCCCACCGCCGTCCTCGTGGCGGCCACGCCGGTCTGGGTCGACGGGGCGGCCCGGTTCGGGCGGCGCCTCCGCGTGCGGAGCGTCCTGCTGCCCGGCCTCGGGGCGCTCCCGGAGGGGGCGGCGGTCGAGGCCCTCGTCGACGGGGCGTGGCAGCCGGTCGTGTACCCGCGCGTGGTCGTCGAGCCCGGCGGCGTGCGCGTGCTGTTCGTGGCCGTCGAGGCCGACGGGCTCCGCGTGTCGAACGTCGACGTCGAGCCCCGCATCCGCGTCGACCTCGGGACGGCCGCCGGCGCGCCCGAGGGGACGGTCGCGGGCCGCCTCGGGGACGGGCCGGAGCTCGACCTCGCGACGGGCGCCGACGGCGCGCTCGTGCTCTACGGCCCGGCCTCGCTCGGCGAGACGGACGCGGCGCCGTTCGTCTACGGGCCGCTGGCGGAGGGGGGCGCCGTCACGGCCACGGTCGACGGCGTAATCGACGCGACGGCCGGCGTCATGGTCCGCGCGTCGCTCGACCCGGACGCTCGCTCGGCGGCGCTCCTCGTCGACCGCGACGGCCTGCTCACGCTCCGCGTCCGTGACGCCGACGGCGTCCGCGTCGACTCGCTCGGCACCACGCCGCTCCCGGCGCGGCTGTGGCTCTACGCGGGGCGCTACGGGCTCCAGGCGGCGGTCGGGGCCGACGGCGAGTGGGCGCTCCGGAACCCGATCGCCCCGTGGGAGCCGACGGACCTCGTCGGCGGTCTCGTGCTCGGGTCGAGCGGGTTCGCCTGGACGCGGGACCTCCGCATCGACGCCGACGCGCGGGCCCCCGAGACCTCGCCCACCCGCACGCTGGCGATTCGGTCCGTGGCGCCGAACCCCACGACGGGCGGGGCGACGGTGGTGATCGAGGCCGGACGGGGGGGGCGCCACGCGGTCGACGTGTTCGACGTGCTGGGCCGGCTCGTCTCGACGGCGGAGGTCGTGGCCGACCGGTCCGAGCCGGTTTCCGTCCGGATCGACCTCGCGGGGCAGGGGCCGGGCGTCTACGCCGTCCGCGCCCGCCACGTGGAGAGCGGCGCCGCGGCGACGCGGACGCTGACGGTGGCCCGCTAGGGACCCCGGGCGGAGGCGGTTCGTTTTCGACGCCCTCCGCCCGACCCGACATGCAGATCGCCTTCCTCGGCCTCGGCGCCATGGGCGCCCGGATGGCCGACCACCTCGCCGCCGACCACGACCTCACGGTCTGGAACCGCTCCTCCGGCCCCGCCGACGCCTTCCGCGGCCGCGCCGCCGTCGCCGCGACGCCCCGCGAGGCCGCCGAGGCGGCCGACCTCGTGATCGCGATGGTGACCGACGACGCGGCCAGCCGGTCCGTGTGGACCGGCCCCGACGGCGCGCTCGCCGGGTTGAAACGGGGCGCCGTCGCTGCCGAGATGAGCACGGTCTCGCCCGGCTGGGTGCGCGAGTGGGCCGGCCTCGTGAGCGCGGCGGGCGGGCGGCCGCTCGACGCGCCGGTCTCGGGCTCGCGCCCGCAGGCCGAGGGCGCCACGCTCGTCGTCCTCGTCGGCGGCGAGGCGGACGCGCTGGAGGCCGCGCGGCCGGCGTTCGATGCGATGGGGAAGAGCGTCCAGCACGTCGGCGGGACCGGGACGGGCGCGCTCGTCAAGCTGGCCGTCAACGCGCTGATGGGTGTCGGCGTGGCGGCGGCGGCCGAGCTGCTCGCCGCGCTCCGCCGGTCCGGGATCCACGAGGCGACGGCCGCCGAGGTCATCGGCGCGACGCCGGCCGCGGCGCCCGTCGTGGCGACGGCCCTGCGGCTGATGGCGGCAGGCCAGCACGCCCCGCTGTTCCCGGTCGACCTCCTCGACAAGGACCTCCGCTACGCGCTCCACGTGGCGGCTGAG
>CAXRFJ010000545.1:0-5766 GCA_964229475.1 Rubrivirga sp. | reverse complement strand
GGCCACCCGGTCTCGATCGTGACCGCCTCGCCGGTGTGGGGCAGCGCGAGCGCGCGGCTCTGCTGGGCGCGGAGGATCGGCCAGGCGTGGTAGGTCGGCGGGGCGCCCTGCGCGACCGTCTGCGGCGGGCCGAAGTTGGGGAGCTGGACCCACACGAACGGGAGGTCGGCGTCGCCGAGCGCGTCCCGCCAGCCCGTGATCATCGTCTGGAACAGGTCGCCGTAGGCCGCCGCGTCGGCCTCGGTGTCGGCGTTCGACTCGCCCTGGTACCACAGCACGCCGCGGACGGGCAGGCCGAGGAGCGGGGCCATCATCTTGTTCCACGCCACGGTCGGCTGGCGCTCGGGCTCGCCGTTGGCCAGCACCACGTCCTGCTCGTCGTAGCCGAGCATGGCCTGCGACATCCACGTCTCGATCCGGCTCCCGCCGTACGACACGTTGAGGATCCCGATGGGCACGCCGAGCGCCTCCCGCAGCTCGCGGCCCACGTAGTACCCGACGGCCGAGAAGGCGCGCGTGGCGGCGGCCGAGGTCGCCGCGCTCCACGCCGCCCCGGTCGGGAGCGTGTCCGACGGGTCGTCGGCGAGGCCCTTGGGCACCTTGAACTGGCGGAGCTGGGGGTCGTCGGCCGCGCTCGCCTCGGCCGAGCCGCCGTCGGCCTGGGCGAGCGTCCACTCCATGTTCGACTGGCCGGAGGCGAGCCACACGTCGCCGACGTAGACGTCGCCGAGCGTCCGCGTCTGGGCGCCCGAGGCGATGGTCATGGCGAACGGCCCGCCGGCGGGCCGCGCCGGGAGCTCGACCCGCCAGCGGCCGGCGGCGTCGGCCGTCGCGGTGGCCGTGGCGCCGAGGAACGTGACGGAGACCTCGGCGCCGGCGGCGGCCCGGCCCCAGACCGGGATCGGCGCGTCGCGCTGGAGGACGGCCCCGCTGGCGAAGGTCGGGAACGGCTGGAGCTGCGCGGCGGCGGGCAGCGCGGCGGCGGCGAGCGCCGCGAGGAGGAGGAGACGCATGGGGGGCGGCCCGCCGCGGCACCGAGGCGGGGCGGGGGGGGGGGGGGGTCGGGGGCCGGTCAGTCGTTGAGCCGGCGCATCTCGTCGCGGAAGAAGGCGCCCTGGACGGTCGGCTCGAAGTCCCAGGACTCGATCAGCTGCGGCGACCACTGCGGGTCGAAGACCCACGGGGCCCACGAGATGCCGCGCGCCTCGAAAAAGTCGACGATGGCGCGGCCGTAGGCCGCGTCAGAGATGACCGGGACGTGGGCGCCCGGCCCGTCGGCGCTCATGAAGCCGAGCTCGGTCGCGAAGACGGGGTAGCGGTCGGCCACGAAGCCCCACGTCTCCTGCCACTTCGGCTCCCACGGGCGCTCGCGCTTCTGCGGGTACGGGTGCGCCACGTAGGCGATGCCCTCGGCGCGGACGGGGTCCTCGCGGACGCCCGAGAGGTCGTAGGCCCAGTCGAGCCCGCCGACGAGCGGGATCGTCTCGGGGTCGCTCGCGCGGACGATCCCGATGAGGTCCTCCATCAGCTCGCGGTGCTCGTGCCACGAGAGCCGCCCGAGCGTCCCGTTGTAGCTCGTCGGCTCGTTGAACAGCTCGTAGAAGGCGACCGTGGAGGTGCCGGCGTAGCGCTGCGAGACCGTCCGCCAGAACCGGGCCGTCTCGCCCTTCGACGTCTCGTACATCGGGTGCTGGAACACCTCGGTGCGGAGGTTCCCGATCGAGTGCCAGTCGATGACGACGTAGAGCCCGGCGGCCTCGGCCCACTCGACGGCCTGGTCGAGGAGGGCGAGGTAGCCGGCCTCGCCGCGCGCCCGCCACGCGCGGGGGTGGACCGGGAGGCGGACCACGTTGGCGCCCCAGTCGGCGAGCTCGGCGAACAGCGCCGGCGACCACTGGCCGTCGGCCTCGACCTTGTCGGGGTCGGCGATGGACACGCCGCGGAAGACGACGGTCTCGCCGGCCTCGTCGACGAACCGGTTGCCCTCGACGCGGACGGTGGGGAGCTGCGCGGCGGCCGGGAGGGCGGCGGCCAGCGCGACGAGGAGGAGGGCGGATCGGATCATGGGTCGGGAGGCGAGTCGGCCCGCCTCGGCGGCGAGGCGGGGGGAGCGGGAGGGTGAGGGGAGCGGGTCAGTCGGCGGGCGCGTCGTAGTAGGCCGCGTACGCGGGCGGCATCCGGTCGAGCGGGCGGATCTCGACGTCCTTGAAGAAGACCTCGGCCGCCTCGCTCTGGAGCTGGATCTGGCCGCCCGTCATCGGCCGCGCGGCCCCGTCCTCCCCGACCGCGCGGAGGCGGTCGAGCACCATCACGACGTGCCCGTTCACGACGTGGACGGCCCGGTCGCCGACGGCCACGAGCTCGAGGAGGGTCCACTCGCCGGCCGGGCTCTCGTGGTCGGCGCTCCGGAGGCAGAAGCCGCCGAGCGGCGAGCCCGTCCCGAACGGCCGGAACGGCTGGCGGACGCTCGCGACGGGGTCGAGGTCGCCCTCGGGCGGGAACGCGCGGACGTCGGCGGCCGCGTTCGCGATGTTCCAGTAGTCGCCCGTGTGGCCCTCCATGATCTGGAACTCCTGCGCGAGCATCCACGACCGCCACCAGTCGACGCCGGCCTCGCCCGTCGAGTGGTACAGGACGCCGGAGTCGCGGAGGAGCTCGGCCCGCGGCGGCCACACGGCCTGGCCCCAGCGGACCTTCAGCCGGAGGTGGTAGTCGGCGAAGGCGCGCCGCGTGAACGCGGCCCCGTAGACCTCGCCGCTGACGCGGAGGACCGGCGCGCCGTCCTCCATCACCACCGAGAACACGCCGTCGGGGTCGGTGTCGTAGCCGACGGGCGCGAGCGGCTGGCCGTCCGGCCCGACGGGCGCCGTGCCGTCGTAGCCCGGCCGGTGGCGGAAGCTGAGGTAGGTCCGCCACTCGGACAGCTCCGCGTCGAGGAGCGGCGTCCAGCCGGCGTCCTGTGCCGCGGAGGGGAGGGCCGCGAGCGCCGTGAGGGCGAGGAGAGTGGGGAGGCGCAGCATCGCGGGGGACGGGGCGGCCAGGGCGCGTCTAGTCGGCCCCGTTGAGGACCTGGTCGGCGGCGAGGGCGAGGAGCATGAAGTGCGTGGCCCCGCCGCCCATCACGTACTCGGCCTGCTGCCAGAGGTACGGGAAGTCCTTGAGCTCGGGGAAGTCGGGCCGGATGAGCGCCGTGCCGCTCGCCACGCCGCCGGGGATGTAGGCGTAGTCGGCCCGGTTGAGACCGTAGCCGCGCTCGACGGACCGCGCGCCGACGCCGCTCGCGAACGACGCCGTGTTGCTCCCGGGGTGGACGCCCAGGATGAAGTTCAAGGCGTTCAGGAAGTACGCCTCCGACACGCTCTCGGGGAACGCGCGGTGGAGGAAGTACTGCTGCACGCCGAACGCCTGGATGCCCCAGCCGGCGCCCCAGATGTAGGGCTCGTACGGGACGCCGTACGGGTTCGCCTGCTGCGCCTCGACGGTCGCGGCCTGGGCCCCGGCCACGGCGTCGCGGACCGCCGCCTCGAACCCGTCGTCGCCGACGGCGTCGAGGGCGCGGCCGAGCGCCCAGCCGGTCCGCCCGATGGCCTCGACGATCCCGTCCTGGTTCGCCACGAGCCACCGGCGGTACGTGGCGTCGCCGGTCGTGAGCAGGAGCTCAACGGCGGCGGCGGTCTGCGCGGCGAGGTCGCCGTCGCGCTGGTACGGCCGGTCCACGGCCCACAGGGCGACGGCGGCCGCCTCCGCCTCGGCGGCGAGGGCGGGGTTGTGGCTGCGGAGGACGCGCCCGGCGATCGCGAGCGCCGCGATCCCCTTGAACTCGTGGCCCGCGTGCTCCTCGGTAAAGACCCAGCGGTCGTCGGCCGGGAGGCCCGGCGCGTAGGCGAGGTTGTCGGTGCTCCCCGCGAAGTCGCCGATCATCCGGTACTGCTCCAGCGTCGGGACGATGACGCCGCGGTAGAGCCGCCCCAGCGCCCGGTAGCCGCCGACGATGTTCATCGTGCCGTGCTCGATCTGCTGGAGGAGGTCCGGCACGCCGTCGGGCCGGTGGATCTTGGCGAGCCGTGCATCTTGGTCGATGTGGGTGTTGTCGTAGCCGCGGAGCGCGTCGAACGCCTCGTAGGACGCCGCGAGCACCCAGACCTCGTCGGCCTGCGACTCGATGCGGAGGTCGTCGTCGCCCGCGTCGTGCCAGCCGCCGACGTCGAGGCTCGGGACCCGCTGGCCCGGTTCGAAGGCCGTCAGCAGGTACTCGCCCTGGACGTAGCCGTCGAAGTGGTTCGTGTCGGCCGGGGCCATCCGCGCGTCGTCGAGGTGGCAGAGGCCGTGCCACAGCCGGTAGGGGTCCTCGACGCGCATGTGGCACATCTGGACCGGCAGGAAGTAGTCGACCGTCGGCTGCCAGACGTCGCGGGCGTAGACGTCGGCCGCGATCTCGAACGCGTGCGTCCGCCGGCCGCGGTACTCGACGGCGTAGAGGCCCGGTGCCGTCACGTCCGAGAAGTCGAACAGGCGGTACTGGTAGCGGAGGAAGTCGCCGTCCCACGCCGCGGGCACGGCCTCCCGCGCGACCTCGGGGGCGTCGGCGCCGAGGCGGAGGAGGCGGGCCGGCGTCCGCTCCGCGTCGCGGGCGTCGTGCTCGATCACGGCCACCTTCCGCTGGGCCGGGTGGTACCCCACCTGCGACACCTGGACGACGGGCGCGTACCGCCACCCGGGGATCGCGTGCGGGCGGATTGTCCACTCGATGGCGCCCGTCGTGGCCCCGGCCGGGACCGTCTCGCGGACGACGAACCAGCCGTTGTTGTGCTGGTTGCGCCCGTCGAGGAGCGCCAGCTCGCCGGTCTGGCTCTCGATGCTCAGGCGGAGCGTCTCGCTCTCGGGCGCTACGGTCAGCCGGCGGCCCGTCGCGAACGGGACGGCCTGCGCCACGCCCTCGGCGTCGACGCGCATGGGCCCGTTGGGCTGGCGGGGGAACTGGCCGCGCGCGCCGTCGAGCAGCCACGCGTGGCCGAACAGGTCGACCGGGAACAGCTCCAAGTTGAACCCGACGTCGCCGACGTAGTCGGCCGGGAGCGGCGCGTCGAGGTCGACGGTGACCACGACGGCGTCGCCCTCGGCGCGGGCGCGGACTGCGTAGCGCAGGTCGAGGTCGGGGTACTCGATGGGGTTGAAGCCCGTCCGGTCCTTCGACGGGTCCGGGTAGGAGAGGCGCGTGACGATCTCGCCGCCCGCGACCTCGCGGCCGTCCTGCTTGGGCACCGGGTCCCACTGGCCGGGCGTCGCGTGGAGGCGGAGGTCGCCGTTGGCCGCGATCCGGACGCCGTGCTGGACGACGGTGACGCCGCCCTGGTGGCTGTCCGGGTAGAAGTCCTGGAAGGCCATGACGCTCACGCCGTCGCGCTGGAAGTAGCCGGCGTCGGTGAGCGTGAAGGCGTCCTGGGCGCTGGCGGAGGCCGCGAGCAGGGCGAGGGCGAGGAGGGCGCGCATCTAGTCGATCACGGAGTTGCTGACGAAGGCGAGGCGGCGGCCGTCGGGCGACCACGACGGCACGTTGAGCGTGCCCTGGCCGCCGTAGAGGTAGGCGAGGACGCGCGGCTCCCCGCCCGCGGCGGGCACGATCCGGAGCGTCACGCGCTCGTAGAACGGGTGGTCGCCGGGGGCCACCGAGGCGGGGTACGAGAGGAACACGACCCAGCGGCCGTCGGGCGAGACGTGCGGGAACCAGTTGTTGAAGGCGTCGGCGGTGACCGGGCGCTGGCCGCC
>CAXRFJ010000544.1:0-2497 GCA_964229475.1 Rubrivirga sp. | reverse complement strand
GCCGACGCGCTCGCCGCCTACTGGACCGCGCGCGCCGACCTCGACCTGCTCCTCCAGGGCCGGATGCCGCCGCTCGACGGGGGCGCCCTCGCGCTCTCCGCCGCCGGCCCCGCCCTGCCCACCGACGCCCACTGACATGAGCTCCTTTTCTCGCCGCGACTGGCTCCGGGCCAGCGCCGCCGCCGTCGGTGGCGCCACGCTCGGCCGGGTGTCCCGCGCCGCCCCGCTCCCCGTGCGGTGGGACCCGCAGGCCGCCGCCGACGCGCTCGCCGCCGACTCCGTCGCCAGCGCCAACGCCGCGCAAGCCGCCCGCCGGCCCGCTCCGCCCGCCTCGGCACCGAGGCGGGACCTCTCGACGCCCTACGTCGGCGACCGGCCGCCGCGCGTCCACACCCCCAACGGGTCGTCGATCACCGGCTCCCGCGGGCCCGACGGCGTCTGGGTCTACCACCTCACCGCCGAGGAGGTCGAGCACGAGTTCGCGCCCGGCCTGACGGCCACGTGCTGGGGCTACAACGGCCAGGTCCACGGGCCGACGTTCGAGGCCGTCGAGGGCGACCGCGTCCGCGTCTACGTCACGAACAAGCTGCCCGTCGCGACGACGGTCCACTGGCACGGGTTCTTCCTCCCGTCCGGGATGGACGGCGTCGGCGGGCTCTCGCAGGCGCCGATCCCGCCCGGCGAGACGTTCGTCTACGAGTTCCCGATCCGCCAGAACGGGACGTTCATGTACCACTCGCACCACGACGAGATGACCCAGATCGCCCTCGGGCTGACGGGCATGTTCGTCGTCCACGAGCGCGGCGCCGACCGGTTCGACCGGGACTTCGCCATCATGCTCCACGAGTGGTACGTCGAGCCAGGGACGAGCCGGCCGGACCCGAACGAGATGAGCGACTTCAACGTGCTCACGATGAACGCGCGGGCCTACCCCGGGACCGACCCGCTCGTCGTCGGGCACATGGACCGCGTGCGGATCCGGTTCGGCAACCTCTCGCCGATGGACCACCACCCGATCCACCTCCACGGCCACTACTGGAAGATCGCCGCCACCGACGGCGGCCGGATCCCCGACGCCGCGCAGTGGCCCGAGACGACGGTCCTCGTCCCCGTCGGCTCCACCCGGACGGTCGAGTTCACCGCCGACGCGCTCGGCGACTGGGCCATGCACTGCCACATGACGCACCACGTCATGAACCAGATGGGCCACGGCGTCCCCAACATGACGGGCGTCGACGCGGCGGCCCTCAACCGCGAGGTCCAGCCGATCGCGCCCGGCTACATGGCCATGGGCGAGGCCGGGATGGACGAGCACGGCGCCCACGTCGAGGCCGGCCACATGCCGGTCCCCGAGAACTCGATTCCGATGGTGGGCGCGCCGGGCCCGTTCGGCTACATCACGATGGGCGGGATGTACACGAACCTGAAGGTCCGAAAAAAGCCCGTCGCCTACGACCGCGACCCGGGCTGGTACGACCACCCGCCGGGCACGGTCGCCGGCCCGGCCGACCCCGCCCAGCTCGCCCGCGACGGCATCGCCCTCTCGTAACCCCGCCCGCCTCGGGGCCTCGACGGGCCCACCGAGGCGGGCGCCCTCTTCCCCTCTCCCCTTCCCGTCATGTCCTACACCCGCTTCTTCGCCATGATCATCACCTCGACGGTGATCATGTTCGGCCTCATGTACTCGACGGTCTACGCGCTCGACCACGTCTGGTGGAGCCAGACCAAGTTCTGGATGGCGCTCTATATGGGCGCCGTGATGGCCGTCGTGATGCTGGCGTTCATGCTGAAGATGTACGACAGCCGGCGGGCGAACCTCGCCATCTTCGGGGGCAGCGCGCTCGTGTTCGCCCTCGCCCTGTGGCTGGCGCGGAGCCAGGCGACCGTCGGCGACGTGGCGTGGATGAAGGCGATGATCCCGCACCACTCGATCGCGATCCTGACGAGCGAGCGGGCCGAGATCTCCGACCCGCGCGTCCGCCGGCTGGCCGACGACATCATCCTGGCCCAGCGGCGGGAGATCGCCGAGATGGAGGCGCTCATCGGCGACCTCGAGGGGTCCAGCGTCGAGGGCGAGCCGCTCCCGCCGGACGTCCCGCCGGTCGAGGGCGGCTCGGCCGAGCTCACGGGCCCCGTGCCCGGCGCGCCGGCCCCCGTCCTCGGGGCGTCCCCCCTCGTCGGCGACGTCCTCGTGGTGGACACGGTCAAGGTCGTCTCCGACGCGTGGCTCGTCGTCCACCCCGCGCCCGGCGGGCGCGCCGACGTCTCCCGGACCGTGGGCCGGGCGTTCGTGCAGCACGGCGTGTCGGCCGGCGTGCCGGTCGCGCTGCGCGGCGCCGCGGCCGGCACGCCGCTGGCCGTCATGCTCCACGACGACACCGGCGAGATCGGGCGGTTCGAGTTCGCCTCCGGCGCGGCCGACGGCCCGCGCCTCCACGACGGCGTGCCCGTCGTCGCCACCCTCCAGCCCTGACCCCTCCCCCGATGCCTCGCTCCC
>CAXRFJ010000543.1:0-6568 GCA_964229475.1 Rubrivirga sp. | reverse complement strand
TCCCCTTCGAGCGCCAGCCCGAGGCGGGGGTAGTCGGCGAGGAGGGCCGCGAGGGGGCGCGCGGCGGCCGAGTCGGGGAGCGCGCGCGGGCCGAGGACGACGGCCCGCGCCCGCGCCCGCGACGTCTCGACGCCGAGCGCGCGGGCGGCCTGCCGGGCCACGGTCACCTCGGCCTCGGGCGGGAGCGCCCGCCGCGCGGCGTACGCGACCTCCAGCACGGGCCCGCTCCGGTCCGACTCGACGACGATCCGCCCGCCGATCACCTCGACGCCGTCGGGCAGGGCGAGGTCCTGGAGCGCCGTCGAGAGCCGGCCGCGGACGACGGCGAGCGCCGTCGGCAGCTCGGGCGGCGCGGCGTCGGGCCCCGAGCGGGCCGAGGGCGGGGAGGGGAGCGCGGCGGCGAAGGCGGCGAGGTCGCCGGACGAGGCCAGGACCTGCTCGAGGTCGAGCGTGACCGGCTCGCCGGCGAGGTCGGTGGCCCGCGCCGCGAGCGCGTCCTCCTCGGCCTCCGAGATCCACGACGTCGTCGCGACGCGGAGGCGGACCGACGAGGCCGTCTCGCCGTGGCGGACCTCGCGGTCGAGCACGAACGCGCGGTCGCCGTCGCGGAGCTCGGCCTCGACGGCGTCCACGGCCGCCGCCACCTGCGCCTCGCGGACGATCTGGACGAGCGACGTCGTGAGCGGGACGGCCACGGCCGCCATGAACGCGACGACGACGAGCGCCCGCGTCCGCGGCCGGGCGAGGCCGGGGAGCCGGTCGAGCCAGCGCGCCCCGCTGAGCCGGGCCGCGAGGCCCGTCGCCTGGCCCGTCTGGTGCCACTGCCGGGCCGCCTCGACGACCGGCGTCCGGTGCATCCCGATGAGGAAGAACACGGCCATCCCGCTGAGCACGATCCCGGCGAGGTTCGCCCCGAACAGGAGGAGCGCGCCGCGCGTGATGCCCCACTGCGCCGTCGCGACCCCGAAGCCGGCGGCCCCGAGCGGCGGCACGAGCGCGACGGCCACGGCCACGCCCGGGATCGAGGCCGAGAGCCGGGCCTCCCGCGACGCCGTCACGACGGCGCCCGCCAGCCCCGAGAACACGGCGATGCCGAGGTCGAGCGTCGTCGGCCGCGTGCGGCTGGCGATCTCGTCGGTCACGGTCTCGAACGGGAGCAGCCACGTGAGCCCGGCCGCGAGCGCGACGATCCCGGCGGCGCCGAGGAGCACGGCCGCGCCGGTCTGCACGAACAGCCGCCCGTCGCCGACCGTCAGCGCCAGCGACAGCCCCAGCAGCGGCCCCAGCAGCGGCGCCACGAGCATCGCCCCGATGACGACGGCCGTCGAGTTGAGGACGAGCCCGAGCGTGGCGATGGCGCCGGAGAGGAACAGGACGAGCCAGAACGGGAGGTCCGTGTCGGTCCCGGCCTCGGCGGTCTCGCGGTAGAGCGCGGGCCGGTCCCACGTGCGGAGGCCGAACTGGCGCCGCGCGGCCTCCTCGACCGGTGAGTCGCCGTCGTCGTCGGGCGCGTGTTCGAGGACGGGGTCGTCCGACGCGTCGGGCTCGGGGCCGTCGGGGTCGAGGGCGGCCGCCTCGGGGGCGTCGTCGGGGAGCGCGTCGGGGAGCGCGTCGGGGTCGGGCATGGCGCGGAGACGACCGAGGCGGGCCGCCGGGTCCCTCCGCCATGGCGCCGGGGCGCGACCGGCCCGCCGGCCTCCGGTCCGGCCCTCGGCCGCGGGCCGCCTGGGGCCGCTCCCGGGTCCACGGCGGCTTCGCCCGTCGCCCCGCGGCCCGGCGATAGCTTGCCCGATCCCCAGACCGACCCCCGCATGCCCTCCACCCAGGATTTCCGCAACGGCCTCGTCCTCAACTGGAAGGACGACCTCTGGCAGATCGTCGAGTTCCAGCACGTCAAGCCCGGCAAGGGCGGCGCGTTCGTCCGCGGCAAGCTCAAGAACGTCCGCAACGGGAAGATCGTCGACACGACGTTCCGGGCCGGCGAGAAGGTCGAGACGGCCCGCGTCGAGCGCCGCCAGATGCAGTACCTCTACGAGGACGACCTCGGGCTCCACTTCATGAACACGGAGACCTACGAGCAGCGCGCGCTCCGGGCCGACCTCGTCGAGGGCAAGGACCTCATCAAGGAGGGCGGCATGATCGACGTGCTCGTCGACGCCGCGACCGACGAGGCCCTCTCGGTCGAGCTCCCGCGCCAGGTCGAGCTCAAGGTCACGCAGACCGACCCCGGCCTCAAGGGCGACACGGCGACCGGCGCCACGAAGCCGGCCACGCTCGAGTCCGGCGCCGTCGTCTACGTCCCGCTCTTCATCAACGAGGGCGACGTGATCCGCGTCGACACGGAGACGGCGAGCTACCAGACGCGCGTCACGTCGGCGTAGGCCCCGCGGCGCCCGTCGCGCCGCCGCGTTCCCCGAATTGCCCCGGCCGGGACCGCCGGCCGGGGCCTCGCCGTAGCTTGGGGGCCCCTCTGAGCCCCGCCCGTCCCATGGACATGGACCTCGACAAGATCCAACGCCTCCTCGAGATCGTCGCCGACAGCGGCATGGCCGAGGTCAAGGTGGAGGAAGGCGACTTCAAGCTGACCGTCCGCGCGACCCCGAAGGTCGAGGCCAGCAGCGGCCCCGTGATGATGGCCGCGCCGCCGTCCGCGCCCGCCCCGGCGGCCCCGGCCGCCCCCGCGGCGGCGGCCCCGCCCGCGGCGGCGCCCGCGGCGGCCGAGCCCGGCTCCGGCGCCGGCGAGTCGCTCGTGCTCGCGCCCATCGTCGGCACGTTCTACGCCGCGCCCTCGCCCGACGCCGACCCGTTCGTGGCCGTCGGCGACCGCGTCGAGGTCGGCCAGACGCTCTGCATCATCGAGGCGATGAAGCTGATGAACGAGATCCAGGCCGAGGAGGCCGGGACCGTCAAGCAGATCCTCGTCCAGAACGCCGAGCCCGTCGAGTACGACCAGCCGCTGTTCGTGATCGGGAAGTAGATCGTAGGACGTGGTCCGTGGTTCGTCGGAACTGCCCCACGCTCTACGCCCCACGCTCTACGCACACATGAAGAAAGTCCTCATCGCCAACCGCGGCGAGATCGCGCTCCGCATCATCCGGACCTGCCGCGAGATGGGGCTCCAGACGGTCGCCGTCTACTCCACGGCCGACCGCGACACGCTGGCGGTCCGGTTCGCCGACGAGGCCGTCTGCATCGGGCCCGCGCCGAGCGCCCAGAGCTACCTCAAGATCCCGGCCATCATCGCGGCCGCCGAGGTCACCGGCGCCGACGCCGTCCACCCCGGCTACGGGTTCCTCTCCGAGAACGCCGAGTTCGCCCGGATCTGCGACGACCACGACCTCACGTTCATCGGGCCCAAGCCCGAGACGATCTCGAAGATGGGCGACAAGTCGGTCGCCAAGGAGACGATGCGCTCGGCCGGCGTGCCCGTCGTCCCCGGCTCCGACGGCGCCGTGGCCGACGTGGCCGAGGGGCTCGCGGCGGCCCGCGCGGCCGGCTTCCCGGTCATGATCAAGGCCTCGGCGGGCGGCGGCGGGCGCGGCATGCGGATGGCCCGGGACGAGTCCGAGTTCGAGAAGCTGTTCGTCGCCGCCTCGACCGAGGCCACGAACGCCTTCGGCGACGGCCGGCTCTACATCGAGAAGTTCGTCGAGGAGCCGCGCCACATCGAGGTCCAGCTCGTCGGCGACGGGCAGGGGACCGTCGTCCACTTCGGCGAGCGCGAGTGCTCGATCCAGCGCCGCCACCAGAAGCTCCTCGAGGAGGCCCCGTCCCCGATCCTCGACGAGGGCCTCCGCAAGCGGATGGGCGACGCCGCGATTGCCGGCGCCCTCGCCGTCGACTACCGCGGCGCCGGGACCGTGGAGTTCCTGGTCGACAAGAACCGGGACTTCTACTTCATGGAGATGACCACCCGGATCCAGGTCGAGCACCCGGTCACGGAGGAGGTCACCGACACCGACCTCATCGAGTGGCAGCTCCGCGTGGCCGAGGGCGAGACGATCACGTCGGGCAACCACCTCCCGGTGGGCCACTCCATCGAGTGCCGGATCAACGCCGAGGACCCGTTCCGCAACTTCGCGCCGAGCCCGGGCCGGATCACGGCGTTCCACAGCCCGAAGGGCCGCGGCGTCCGCTGCGACACCCACGTCTACGCCGGCTACACCGTCCCGCCGACCTACGACTCGATGATCGCCAAGCTCATCGTGCGCGAGACGACGCGCGACCGGGCGATCACGAAGATGCTCCGGGCGCTCGACGAGTTCATCATCGAGGGCCTCAAGACGACGGTCCCGTTCCACCAGCAGCTCCTCCAGGACCCCCGCTTCCTCGCCGGCGACTTCGACACGAAGTTCCTCGAGCGGTTCGAGCTCGCGCCTCCGGCGTAGAGTTCGGAGTTCCGAGTTCGGAGTTCAGAGTTCCGAACCTGGGGCGTGGCTCTCACTCCGAACTCTGAACTGCCAACTCCGAACTCTATGGACTTCCCCTCCGATCTCCGCTACACGAAGGACCACGAGTGGGTCCGCCTCGGCGACGACGGCCTCGCGGTCGTCGGCATCACGGACTACGCCCAGAGCGAGCTCGGCGACATCGTGTTCGTCGAACTCGAGCCCGAGGGGTCCGAGGTCGAGGCCGAGGGCGCGCTCGGGACCGTCGAGGCGGTCAAGACCGTGAGCGAGCTGTTCGCCCCCATCGCGGGCACGGTCGAGGCCGTCAACGAGGCCCTCGACGGCGCGCCGGAGACGGTCAACGCGGACCCCTACGGCGACGGCTGGATGGTCAAGATCCGGCCCCAGAGCGCGTCCGACGTCGACGGGCTCCTGTCGGCCGACGAGTACAAAGAGATGATCGGCGCCTGACGCCGAGCCTAGCGAGATTCCAGGGGGTGCCGGCGGAGGTCGTCGGCACCCTCGGTGTTTTCCCCCGCCCGCCATGACCCACGAAACGGTCGTCATCCTCGACTTCGGCAGCCAGACCACGCAGCTCATCGCGCGGCGCGTCCGCGAGGCCGGCGTCTACTGCGAGATCCACCCCTGCACGACCGAGGCCGTCGAGGTCGCGGCCCTGAGCCCGAGCGGGCTCATCCTGTCGGGCGGCCCGATGTCGGTCTACGACGACGGCTCGCCGCAGCTCGACCCGGCGCTCCTCGACCTCCGCCAGCCGGGGACGGGCGAGAAGGTCCCGGTCCTCGGCATCTGCTACGGGCTCCAGGCCCTCGCGCACGCGCTGGGCGGCGGCGTCGAGCCGAGCGCGCGGCGCGAGTTCGGGCGCTCGCCGATCGTGTCGCACGAGGAGAACGCCCTGTTCCGCGGCATCCCCGAGGGCTCGGTCGTGTGGATGAGCCACGGCGACCACCTCACGCGCCTGCCCGCCGGCTTCCGCGCCGTCGCCGCGACCGACAACGCGCCGATCGCGGCCGTCGCCGCCGAGCCCGACTCGGAGCACGGCGAGGTCTACGGGGTCCAGTTCCACCCCGAGGTGGTCCACACCGAGCACGGGGCGGCGATCCTGCGCAACTTCGTCCGCGAGGTCTGCGGCCTCCACGGGGACTGGACGACGGGCTCGTTCATCGACGAGAAGGTCGAGGAGATCCGCCGCGAGGTCGGCGACGACCACGTGATCCTCGGGCTCTCGGGCGGCGTCGACTCGTCGGTTGCGGCGGCGCTCATCCACCGCGCCATCGGCGACCAGCTGACGTGCGTGTTCGTGGACAACGGGCTGCTCCGGGCCGGCGAGTTCGAGCAGGTCCAGCACACGTTCCGCGACGGGTTCGACATCGACCTCCGCGCCGTCGACGCGAGCGACCTGTTCCTCTCCCGGCTGGCGGGCGTCGCCGACCCCGAGGAGAAGCGGAAGATCATCGGGCGGACGTTCATCGAGGCGTTCGAGGCCGAGACCGAGACGATCACCGAGGAGCTGGGCGCGAAGCCGCGCTTCCTCGCGCAGGGGACGCTCTACCCGGACGTGATCGAGTCGGTCTCGTTCAAGGGGCCCTCCGCGACCATCAAGAGCCACCACAACGTCGGCGGGCTGCCGGAGCAGCTCGGCTTCGAGCTCCTGGAGCCGTTCCGCGAGCTGTTCAAGGACGAGGTCCGCGACGTCGGCCGCCAGCTCGGCGTGCCGGACGCCATCATCCGTCGGCACCCGTTCCCCGGCCCCGGCCTGGCCGTCCGCATCCTCGGGCCGGTCGACCGCGAGAAGGCCGACCTCCTCCGCCAGGCCGACACGATCTGGCTCGACGAGCTGGAGACGTCCGGGACCTACGACGATGTCTGGCAGGCCTTCGCCGTGCTCCTCCCGGTCCAGTCGGTCGGCGTCATGGGCGACTACCGGACCTACGAGCAAGCCGTCTGCCTCCGCGCCGTGACGTCGACGGACGGCATGACGGCCGACTGGGCGAAGCTGCCGTACGAGGTCCTCGGGCGGGCGTCGAACCGGATCATCAACGAGGTCCGCGGCATCAACCGCGTGGCCTACGACGTGTCGAGCAAGCCGCCGGCCACCATCGAGTGGGAGTAAGGCCGCGGCCGTGACCCCCCGGCCCGCCTCGGCGCCGAGGCGGGGGGGA
>CAXRFJ010000542.1:0-2478 GCA_964229475.1 Rubrivirga sp. | reverse complement strand
GGCCGTAGAAACGGCCAGTCGCTTCGAAACGGTTATGGGGCCTGCGGCCTCCCGTGTCGACGCGCAGCTGAAGGAGTTCGCCAACACGGCCGGCCTGACCCAGACGCAGGCGCGGGGCCTGGGGGCCACCTTCGCGGCGGTCTCTCAGGGGATGGGCGACACTCAGGCCGAGAGCGCGGAGCTCTCAGTCCAGGCGCTCAAGCTGGCGGCCGATTTCAGCTCGTTCAACAATCTGCCCATAGAGCAGACGATGAACGCCATCACGTCGGCGACGGTCGGCGAGCGGGAGGCGCTCAAGACGCTCGGCGTGGTCCTGACAGAGGCCGAGGTCAAGGCGGCCGAGGCGACGAAGGAGTTCGAGGGGCAGAGCCGCGCGCAGGTCACCCTCGAGCTCATCACCAGGAAGGCCGGCGTCGCCGTCGGCGACCTCGTGCGCACGCAGGACTCGGCCGCGAACCAGGCGCGGAAGCTCCGCGCCGAGCTCGGCGACGTCAGGGACGAGATCGCCGTTGGGCTGCTGCCGGTCTTCGCCGACCGCCTCGAGGTCGGCCTCGACCTGGTCCCCACGCTCCGGGACGTAGCGAACGTGCTGACCGGGACGGCCGAGGCGTCGACCGAGGCGGGCAAGGCAGTCGAACTCTTGGTCGACGACTTCCGGGACTTTGTCGCGATCGCCCGGGTCGGCCACGACCTGATCAAAACGATCGAGGGCGCGCTGCCCGGCCTCGACATCAACCTGCGCGACCACCTCATCAAGCCGATTCGGGACTCGCTCTTCCCGATGCAGCAGTGGATCAATTACCTCGCCGATGCGGCCCGCTGGGTCGGGCTCATCGGGGGTGGCCTGTCGAAGGGCGACGCGGGGACGAAGTCGCCCGGGTTCGACGCGGCCGAGCTGGCCGAAGCGTCGGGCCTGGCCAAGGAGGGGTTCGAGGCCGCGTCCACCGCGGCCGCCTCGACCGCCGACTCGGCGTCGAAGGCCGCCACCGAGGCCAAGGCCACCGCGACCGCCTACGAGGAGGCCGCGAAGGCGCTCAAGGAGATGCGCGAGCGCCTGGCCTACCTCGACGCGAACTCGGCCCGGATGGAGCGGGTCAAGGCCGACCTCGAGACCGAGCGGCTCCGGCTCGAGGCCGCCGAGGGCCACGTCGACGCGGTCGCCCGCCTCGTCGCGCTCCGGCGGCTCGTCGCCTCGGGCGAGATGGCCTCGGTCGCCCGGATGCGGGTCCAGACCGAGGAGCTCGAGCGCCAGGCCGAGGTCCTCGGCGAGATCTACCGGGCCCAGGCCGCGATGGCCATGGGCCGGATGGACCGGGTCGAGGGCCGCGGCGTCGACACCGAGTCGGGCCCGGGCGAGTCGGCCGACGCGCTCGCCCGCCGGCTCTCGCGGGAGCGCCGGGCCGGGATGGACGGGCCGCTCTCGGACCCGCTCCGGGCCCGGCTCACGCGCGACCTCGTCGACGCGGAGGACGTCGAGCCCGACCTGGCCGCGCTGGAGATGCGGTTCTCGGAGACGTGGACCCGGCTGGCCGACGGGTTCGGCGATTTCGCCCGGTCGATCCCGGAGCAGCTCTCGTGGGCGCTGGGCGACGCGGGCTCGATCTTCGGGTCGTTCGCGGCCGTCCTCGACGCGAAGATGGCCGCGCTCGGCGAGGGCCAGGAGGCCCGCGAGCGGGAGCTCCTGGAGAAGAAGAAGAAGCTCGCGCTCGTCCAGGCCGTCGTCGGGACGGCGGCGGGGATCGCCGACGCGCTCCGGACGGGCGGGCCGTTCCCGTTCAACCTCGCCGCGGCGGCGGCCGTGGCCGCGCAGGGCTACGCCCAGGTCGCGACGATCCGCGCGCAGCGCGTGCCCGGCGGCGGGTCCTCATCCGGGTCGACCGCCGGTTCCGGTGCGGGCAAGACGCAGGGTTCCGCCGCCGGCCTCTCCCTCGGCTACTACCCCGGCTCCGGCCGCGACTCGCGGCCCCAGGTCGTGAACGTCAACGTCCCCCCCTCGCAGACGGTCGTCGAGGTCATCGGGAAGCCCACGCAGCACCTCATCCGGGAGATCCGGATCACGGAGGGCCGCTCCGGCGGGGGGAGCCAGTCGTGAGCGTCCTCGTCGCCACCTCGACCCACCGGAGCCGGTTCGGCACGTCGCGGCTCTGGGTCTACGCCCCGGCCCTCCCGTCCGGCCTCGCGGCCCCCGTCGCGCTCGCGTCGACGGCCCCGCCGGAGGTCCCGGTCGGGTCGATCTCGCCGGCCTTCGCCGCCCTCGTCCGCCCCACCACGCTCACGTGGTCGCTCCTCGACCCCACCGGCCTCCTCGCCGACCTCCGGGACGCGCACGAGGCGGAGCCGGCCGTGTACGCCGACGTCGAGGCTGAGCGGAGACGCGTCGGTGACGGCGATGGTTTTAGCGTGGTGGGGTGAGGAGGCGGCGAAACGGGCGACGACGGGGAAGGCAAAGGAGAGTGCGACGAGTTTGCGAAGAACGCC
>CAXRFJ010000541.1:0-2005 GCA_964229475.1 Rubrivirga sp. | reverse complement strand
CGGACCGGCGCCCCGCCGTCGCCAAGGGCCCGTTCTACACGGCGGTCCACGTCCACGAGGTCCGGTGACCGACCCGACCCCCGCCGTGCTGCCCGCGTGGGCCGCGATCCTGGCGGTCATGGGCGCGCTCGGCCTCGCCCTCGTGTCGCTGCGGCAGGCCCAGGTCCGGCGGAAGCTGTCGCCCGAGGGCGCGCGGAAGGGGCTCCACGTCGCGATGAGCGCCGTGATGCTCGCGCTCCCGTGGCTGTTCGACGCCGCGTGGCCGGTCGTCCTGCTGGCGGCGCTCGCGGTCGGGGCGATGCTGGCCGTCCGGTTCGTGCCGGCGCTCCGGAACGGGGTCGGCGGCGTGATCCACGAGGTCGGGCGCCAGTCGGTCGGCGACGTGTGCTACCCCATCGCGGTCCTCGCGCTGTACCTCCTCACGGCCGACTCGCCGGTCCTCTACGCCATCGCGATCCTGATGCTCGGCCTCGCCGACCCCGCGGCGGCGCTGACGGGCGCGCGGCACGGGCTCTCCCCGTACGCGACGGTCGACGGCAAGAAGAGCCTCGAGGGCTCGGTCGCGTTCGCGTTCGTGGCGTTCCTCTGCGTCCACGTCCCGCTCCTGCTGTTCACGCCGGTCGGGCGGGCCGAGGCGCTGTGGATCTCGGCCATCGTCGCGGTGCTGGCGACGATCGTCGAGGCCGTGTCGTGGGGCGGGCTCGACAACCTGTTCGTCCCGCTCGGGACGTACGCCGTGCTCGTCCGCCTGCTGACGTTCCCGGCGACGCTCCTCGCGGGCCACTTCGTCGTGCTCCTGTTGCTGGTCGGCGTGGCCGCCGTGCTCCGGCGCGAGACGACGGTCGGCGGGGCCGGCGTGTTCGGGGCGGCCCTCATCGGCTACCTCGTGTGGGCGCTCGGGGGGACGGCGTGGCTCATCCCGCCCGCCCTCGTCTACCTCCTCTACGCCCGCGTCTGGCCCGCCGCCCGCGAGGCCGACGGGCTCCCGCACGACCCCGCGCGCCGGCCCCACACGGCGCACAACGTGTTCAGCGTGTCGTCGGTCGGCGTGCTCTGGCTGATCGCGGCGAGCGCGCTCGACCTCGACCTGCTGTTCCCGTACGCCCTCGCGTGGGGCGCGACGTTCGCGTTCCTCGGCGTCGACCGGATGATGGTGGCCCGGCCGAACTGGACGGCGCCCCAGCTCGCGTGGCGCGCGGCGTGGCGGGCGACGCTCGTGGCCGTCGGGCCCGTCCTGCTCGTCCTCTGGCTCCGGGTCGGGGCGGACCATTTCGCGGGGGTGGCCCCGGGCGGGCCGATCGCGCCGCTGCGCCCGCTCCTCCTCACGGGCGCCTACGTCGGGCTGGCGCTCGCCGTGACGGCGGCGGCGGCGCTCATCCTCGTGCGCTGGAAGGGGCCCATCGACCGGGACTCGACCGAGTTCGAGGGCCGGGTCTATCGTGCGAGCATCGTCGGGCCCCTCAGCGCGCTCGGCCTCCTCGCCCTGCTCGTGCCATGACCGACGGCGTCCACGCCCTCGCCAACCTCGACGGCGCGACCGTCCCGGCCGCGGCCACGCTCACGCGGCCGGACGACGCGTTGGGCCTCGTCCGCGACGGCGCGGTCGTGGCCTCGTGCGCGCTGTGGTGGCGCCAGCCGCTCCACGTCGACGGGGCGACGGCTCGGGTCGGGCGGGGCGGGCACGCCGAGTGGGCGACCGAGGCGGACGGGGCCGCGCTCCTGGCGGCGGCGCTCGACCGTCTCCGGGCCGAGGGCGTCGACCGCGTCGTCGGCCCGCTCGACGGCTCGACGTGGTTCGGGTACCGCGTCGTGACGGCGCCGGCGCCGGGCGGGGGCGAGGCGGTCCCGCCGTTCGCCCTGGAGCCGTGGCCGGCGCCGGTCGTCGGCGCGGCGTTCGCGGCGGCCGGCTTCGCGCCCGTCGCCCGGTACCTGTCGTCGCGCGTCGGCGTCCTGCCCGACGAGTCCGCCCGCCTCGACGCCGCGGCCGAGGCGCTGGCGGACGCGC
>CAXRFJ010000540.1:0-2334 GCA_964229475.1 Rubrivirga sp. | reverse complement strand
CAGCCGCGCCGTCAGCGCCGGCGCCCCGAACGCGTCGCCCGCCTCGCGGCCCGCGGTCTCCAGCGGGACGAACGCGTCGAGTCCGGCGCCGGCCAGCGCCCGCGCCGGCCCGAGCGGCCCCTCGACCTCCACGGCCAGCCGCCCCTCGGCGGAGCGGAACGTCTCGGCCGCTCCCGCCTCGGCCTGCCGGTGGACCGACCCGAGGCCCGTCGCCACGACGCGCCCCTCGACGCGCCCGAGGTGGGCGGTGCCGACGAGCCGTCCCCCCGCCGAGCGGTCGGCGTCCCGCTGGTCGCCCGCCGGCGCGTCGTAGGCCGCGCTCGCGAACGGCCGGATCGTCTGGGCGAAGGCGCCGCCCCACGCGGTCGCGTCGAGGCGGAGAGGCCCGGCCGCGGTCTGGGCGCGGATCACGAGCGTCGTCTGCCGCCACGAAGGGATGCGCCAGAACCGGACGCGCTCGGCGTCGGGGTCGAGGTGGCCCTCGGGGGCGACGCCCTGGGCGGCCGAGGCGTGGAGCAGCGTGACCGCGAGGCGCCGCCCGTCCCACACGCCTTCCGCCCGCGCGAGCGCCGCGGCCGACCGGCGGTCGGTGTTCGTGCGGAGGTCGGCGTCGGGCTGGCTGAAGGGGAGGGGCGCGGCGAGCGCGTCGCCGGCCCGCACCGACGCGTCGGCCGCGACGCCGACCTGCCACGGGCCGCGCCGGCGCAGGTGCGCCGCTGCGAGGCGCCCGCGGGCGGGGAGGCCGCCGCTCGCCTCGGCCTCCGTCAGCGCGCCGTCCCGGTCGAGCGCGCGCGGGACGAGGTCGAGCGCGCCGCCGGCCGCGTTCGGGCCCCACGCCAGCGACGCCGGCCCGCGCGCCACATCGACGGCTCCGACGACGCCGGCCGGGACGAGGCCGAGGTCGAGCCGGCGGTCCCACGGGACCGTCAGCGGGGCGCCGTCGAGGAGCACGGCCGTCTGCCGCTCGCCGGCTCCGCGGAGGTAGAGCAGCGTCTCGCCGCGCGAGTTGGTCGGCGCCGTCGCCGAGGGGACGAGGTGGGCGACATCGGCCACGGTCACCGGGTCGCGGGTGAGGATGCCGGCCACGGGCACGCGCTCGACGCCGGGGCTGCGCGCCTCGGTGCCCCCGACGACCACCTCGCCGAGCGCGCGCGTGCTGTCGGGCGCGGCGGGCTGGGCGACGGAGCCGCAGGCGTGCGCCGCCAACGCGGCGGTGAGGAGGCGGGGGGACGGCATGCCCCCAAGCTAGCCGGCCGTCGGGACGCCTCCGGGGCCCGCTGTGGGCCCGAGGCCGGCCGGCTCAGACGCCGGAGCGGCCCTCCAGCGCGCGGCTCAGCGTCGCCTCGTCGGCGAACTCGAGGTCGCCGCCGATCGGGAGGCCCCGAGCGATCCGCGAGACCGTCACGCCGAACGGCTGGAGCATCTGGCTCACGTAGTAGGCCGTCGTGTCGCCCTCGACGTTCGGGTTCATGGCGAGGATGACCTCGCTGACCGGCACGCGCTCGGCCTCCTGCGCCGGCGCCTCGGTCCCGTCGTAGTCCTCGGCCACCTCGGCGACGACGGGCACCGACCCCTTCGAGGACGCCACGCGGCCGACGAGCTCCGAGACGTGGAGGTCGTCCGGCCCGATCCCGTCGAGCGGCGAGATCACGCCGCCGAGCACGTGGTAGAGCCCGCGGTACTCGCCCGTCCGCTCCAGCGCGAGGACGTCGCTCGGCTCCTCGACCACGCAGATCACGCTCCGGTCGCGCTTCGGCGACTGGCAGACGGGGCACGGGTCGACGTCGGTCACGTTGAAGCAGACCGAGCACGTCTTGACGCGGTCCTTCGCGGCCACCATCGCGCGGGCGATCTCGACGACCTCCTCGCGCGGCATCTTGAGGATGAAGGCCGCCAGCCGCTGGGCCGTCTTGCGCCCCACCGTCGGCAGCTTCGAGAGCTGCTCGACGAGGGCCTCGACGGTCTCGGAGGTGAGGTGCATGGGGGGAGTCGGCGAGTGCGCGAGTGGGCCAGTCGGCAAGTTGGGGCCGAGCGGTGACGACCAGGCGTCACACTCGACCACTCGTCACGCGCGCACTCTGCTAAAACTTGGGCAGGTCGCCCCCGCCGCCGAGGGTGCCGAGGTCGAGGCCGGGCGGGAGCATCGAGCTCGTGGCCTCCTGGAGCTTCCGGGCCTTGACGGCCTCGGCCTCCTCGATGGCCTTGTTGACGCCGGCCACGACGAGGTCCTCCAGCAGCTCGAGGTCGTTGGGGTTGACGGCGTCGGGCTCGATCTTGATCGAGACGACGCGGCCGGCGCCGTCGGCCGTGACGGCGACCATGCCGCCGCCGGCC
>CAXRFJ010000539.1:0-9029 GCA_964229475.1 Rubrivirga sp. | reverse complement strand
CCACCGAGCTCTCCACGCTCGTCGACACTCTGTCCCTACACGACGCTCTTCCGATCTGCTGCCGAGGCGGGCCGAGTGGGTGCGCTACGCGGCGGCCTTGCCGGCCGACGAGATCTCCTCCGCGATGGAGGCCGGGACCTCCTCGTAGTGGTCGAACTGCATCGAGTAGATGGCCCGGCCCTGCGTGTTCGAGCGGAGGTCGGTCGAGTAGCCGAACATCTCGGAGAGCGGGACGAACGCGTTGACGACCTGGGCGTCGCCGCGCTGGCCCATCCCTTCGATCCGGCCGCGCCGCGAGGAGAGGTCGCCGATCACGTCGCCCATGTACTCCTCGGGCGTGATGACCTCGACCTGCATGATCGGCTCCATGATGACGGGGTTCGCGCGGCGCGCGGCCTCGCGGAGCGCCATCCGCCCGGCGATCTCGAACGAGAGCTGGTCGGAGTCGACGTTGTGGAACTTGCCGTCGTAGAGGCGGGCGCGGATGGCCTCCATCGGGAAGCCGGCGAGCGGGCCCTGGTCGAGCGCGCTCTCGATCCCCTTCTGGACGGAGCCGATGAACTCGCGCGGGATCGAGCCGCCCTTGATCTCGTCGATGAACTCGAGGCCCTCGGTGCCCGGCTCGGCCGGCGAGAACTCGATCTCGACGTGGGCGAACTGGCCGCGGCCGCCCGACTGCTTCTTGTGCGTGTACTTGTGGTCGATGCTCGACCGGATCGCCTCGCGGTACGAGACCTGCGGCTCCCCGACGTTGGCCTCGACCTTGAACTCGCGCTTGAGGCGGTCGACGATGATCTCGAGGTGGAGCTCGCCCATCCCGGCGATCAGGGTCTGGCCCGTCTCGTCGTCCGTGGACACCTTGAAGGTCGGGTCCTCCTCGGCCAGCTTCTGGAGGCCGGTGCCGAGCTTGTCGATGTCGGCCTTCGTCTTCGGCTCGATCGCGATCTTGATGACCGGCTCGGGGAAGTCCATGGACTCGAGCACGACCGGGTGGTCCGGGTCGCACAGCGTGTCGCCGGTCTTCGTGTCCTTGAGGCCCACGATGGCGCAGATGTCGCCGGCCTTGACCGTCTCGATGTCCTCACGCGTGTTCGCGTGCATGAACAGGAGGCGGCCGGCCCGCTCCTTCTTCTCCGTGTTGGCGTTGATGATCGAGTCGCCCTTGTTGAGCGTGCCCGAGTAGACCCGCGCGAACGTGAGCCGGCCGACGTAGGGGTCGGTCGCGATCTTGAAGGCGATGGCCGCGAACGGGCCGTCCGGGTCCGGGACGCGCTGGACCATGTCCTCCGTCCGGGGCTTGTGGCCCTCGATGGCCGGCACGTCGAGCGGGCTCGGGAGGTAGTCGATGACGCCGTCGAGGAGCCGCTGCACGCCCTTGTTCTTGAAGGCGGAGCCGCAGAAGACCGGCGTGATGTCCAGCGCGATGGTCGCCTCGCGGACGACGCGCTTGATGTGCTCGGGGTCGATGGTCTCGCCCTCGAGGTACATCATGAGGAGGTCGTCGTTGTGCTCGGCGACGGCCTCGAGGAGGTTGATCCGGGCCTTCTTGGCCTGCGGCTTGAGGTCCTCCGGGATCTCGATCTCGTCCCAGGTCGAGCCCTGCGTCGTGTCGTCCCAGACGATGGCCTTGTTCTCGATGAGGTCGATGACCCCGCGGAACATGTCGCCGTCGCCGATCGGGATCTGGACGGGCACGGCGTTGGCGCCGAGCCGGTCCTTCATCATCGCGACCGCGTTCTGGAAGTCGGCGCCCGTCCGGTCCATCTTGTTGACGAACGCGATGCGGGGGACGTTGTACTTGTCCATCTGCCGCCAGACCGTCTCGGACTGGGGCTCGACGCCGCCCACGGCGCAGACCAGGGCGACCGCGCCGTCGAGGACGCGGAGGGCCCGCTCGACCTCGACCGTGAAGTCGACGTGGCCGGGGGTGTCGATGATGTTGATCCGGTGGCCCTTCCACTCGGCCGTGGTCGCGGCCGAGGTGATGGTGATGCCACGCTCCTTCTCCTGCTCCATCCAGTCCATCGTGGCGCCGCCCTCGTGGACCTCACCGATCCGGTGCGTCCGGCCGGTGTAGTACAGGATGCGCTCCGTCGTCGTGGTCTTGCCCGCGTCGATGTGGGCGGAGATCCCGATGTTCCGGGTGTTCTCGAGCGAGAAGGTCTTGCCGGTGAGGTCGGCCATGGTGGGGGTCTCGGTAGAGGGTTAGAGGACCGAGGGAGAACGGGCGGGGGCCGTCAGTCGGCGGCCCCGCGCGTGACGAAGCGGTTTAGAAGCGGGCGAAGTGGGCGAACGCCTTGTTGGCCTCGGCCATCCGGTGCGTGTCGTCCTTCTTCTTGACGGCGCCGCCCTCGCCGCGGCTGGCGGCGATGAGCTCGGCCGCGAGCCGGTTGGCCATCGACTTGTCGCCGCGGGCCTTGGCGTACTGGAGGAGCCAGCGGAAGGCGAGCGACGTCCGCCGCTCGGGGCGGACCTCGATCGGGACCTGGTAGGTCGCGCCGCCGACGCGGCGGCTGCGGACCTCGACGAGCGGGGCCGCGTTCGTGAGCGCCTGGCGGAACACCTCGACGCCGGGCTCGCCGGTCCGGTCCTCGATGAGGTCGAAGGCGCCGTAGACGAGGCCCTGGGCCACGGACTTCTTGCCGTCGCGCATGACGGCGGCGATGAACTTGGCGACGGTCACGTCGCCGTAGATCGGGTCCGGAGTGGGGATCCGCTTGTCTGCTTGCTTCCTGCGCATGGGAGTTTTCAGTCAGCGATCGGCTCGGGCGCGAGCGCCGGCGATCAGCGTGGACGAGATGGGTCGGGGCGCCTCGGCGCGGCCGCGAGCACGGCGGCCGAGGCGGCGGGGCTCAGCGGCCCTCGGCTCAGCCCTTCGGCTTCTTGGCGCCGTACTTCGAGCGGCTCTGGCGACGGTCGGCGACGCCGGCCGTGTCGAGCGCGCCGCGGACGATGTGGTACTTCACGCCCGGGAGGTCCTTCACGCGGCCGCCGCGGACGAGCACGATCGAGTGCTCCTGGAGGTTGTGGCCCTCGCCCGGGATGTAGGCGATGACCTCGTAGCCGTTCGTCAGGCGGACCTTGGCCACCTTCCGGAGGGCCGAGTTCGGCTTCTTCGGCGTCGTCGTGTAAACGCGGGTGCAGACGCCGCGGCGCTGCGGGTTGCCCGGGAGCGCGGCCGACTTCGAGGTCGTGCGCTTCGGGGTGCGGCCCTTACGGACGAGCTGGTTGATCGTAGGCACTGCGGTGCGGTCTCGAGTCTGGAGTGTGCGCACACGGCGACCGGCCGGCGCGCGCGATTCGGACCTCCAACATACCGGGCCACCCGCCGAATCCCCATGTCCGGACCTTCACATTCCCCGCCCGAACCGTCCATTCCAGGCCGCAGACCGCGAAGCTTGGATGGAGTCCGCCAATTGGTCTAGACCAACAGACCACTCCCCGCTTCTCCCACGCAGCCCTATCGGGCCCGGGATGCCGCGCCCTCTGCCTGCCTCGGCGCGCTCGTCGCCGAGGCGGCGCGTCAGGAGCCGATGGCGCCGGGGTCGGGCAGCGACCCCGGGTCGTCGATCGGGGTCGGGGTGGGCTCCGTCGAGGCCAGGCCGTCGCCGGCCGCGGCGGGGCCCGGGGGCACGTTGACCGGCTCGCCCTCGGCCGTCACGCCGGGCTCGTCGTGGCGGGGCCGCTTGTAGGGCCGCTCGCCGAGGACGTCCTTGAGGTCGTTCTCGTTGAGCACCTCCTTCTCGAGCAGCGCCTGCGCCAGCGCCTCCAGCTCGTCGCCCCGCTCCTCGAGGAGCACGCGGGTCTGGGCCCGGACGTCGTCGATGATGCTCTTGACCTCGGCGTCGATGCGGCGGGCGAGGTCGTCGGAGAACGGCTTGTCGAAGACGGGCTGGTCCTGCTTGCCCGAGAGGTTGAACGAGACGTAGCCGATCTCCTCGCTCATGCCGTAGTCCACGACCATGGCGTAAGCCATCTTCGTGATCTTCTCCAGGTCATTCTGGGCGCCCGTCGTGATCCGCCCGAAGATGATCTCCTCGGCCACGCGCCCGCCCATCGTCATGACCATCCGGTCGATGAGGGCCTCCTTCGTGTAGAGGTAGCGCTCCTCGGGGAGCGACTGGGCGTAGCCGAGCGCCGCCATCCCGCGCGGGACGATCGACACCTTGACGACGGGGTCGGTGAACTCGCGGAACCAGCCGGCGACGGCGTGGCCCGCCTCGTGGTAGGCGACGACCTTCTTCTCGTCGGGGCTGATGAGCTTGTTCTTCTTCTCGAGCCCGCCGATCACGCGGTCGATCGCCCGCTCGAAGTCGTTCATCTCGACGGCGTCCTTGCCGTCGCGCGCCGCCAGCAGGGCGGCCTCGGTGCAGACGTTGGCGATCTCGGCGCCCGCGAACCCCGGCGTCTGGCCGGCGAGGAGCCCGAGGTCGAGGTCCGGCGCCAGCGTGAGGTTCTCGGTGTGGACGTGGAAGATGGCCTCGCGCTCGCGGCGGTCCGGGCGGTCGATGAGGATCTGGCGGTCGAAGCGGCCCGGGCGGAGGAGCGCCGAGTCGAGCGTGTCCGGGCGGTTCGTGGCCGCCATCAGGATCACGCCCTTGTCCGTGTTGAACCCGTCCATCTCGACGAGCAGCTGGTTGAGCGTGTTCTCGCGCTCGTCGTTGCCGCCCATGATCGCGCCGCGCCCGCGGCTGCGGCCCACGGCGTCGATCTCGTCGATGAAGATGATGCACGGCGCCTTCTCCTTGGCCTGCTTGAACAGGTCGCGCACGCGCGCCGCGCCGACGCCGACGAACATCTCGACGAAGTCGGAGCCGGAGAGGCTGAAGAACGGGACGCCGGCCTCGCCGGCCACGGCCTTCGCGAGGAGCGTCTTGCCCGTGCCCGGGGGGCCGACGAGGAGCACGCCCTTCGGCAGCTTGCCGCCGAGCTTCGTGAACCGCTGCGGGTCCTTGAGGAACTGGACGACCTCCTCGACCTCCTCCTTCGCCTCGTCGAGGCCGGCCACGTCCTTGAACGTGATGGGCGCGCCCTCGGTCTGGTCGAAGAGCGTCGCCTTGTTCTTGCCGATGTTCAGGACCTGCTGGCCCGGCCCGCCCATCCGGCGGAGGACGAAGATCCAGAACAGCGCGAGGAACCCGAACAGGACGACCCATGACAGGAGGCCGCTCCACATGCTCGACGTGTAGTCGGCCTCGAACTCGACGGCGTCCTGGCCCGCCGCCTTCCGCGCCTCGTTGACGCCCTGGACGTAGTCGGTCAGGTCGTGGTCGTCGGGCTTCGTGGTGCGGAAGCGGCGGCCGGCGTCGGCGTCCGGCTGGCGGCCGAACGACGGCTCGGGCTGGGCGACCTCGACGGCCCCCTCGTCGACGGCCTCGGCCGTGTACGTGCCGCGGATGTCGACGCGGTCCTGGACCTCGAACGACTCGACGTAGCCGTCCTCGACCTGCTCGAGGAACGTGGAGTACTCGACCTCGGACGACCCGCCGCCGCCGGCCACGAACGTCTGCACGGCGAGCAGCAGCAGGGCGATCAGGACGAACAGGTAGAACGTCCCGAGCGAGAGCCGGGGCCGCTTGCCGCCACCGCCCCCGCTCCGGTCGGACTGGCCGTCGCGGGGGTTCTGGGGCGATCGCTGGGGGGAAGCCATAGGAGGTCGTGCGCGCGCGGCGCGTGCGCGGGGATCCCGCGCGGGCGAATCAATACAAAGGAGGCCGGTACACGACCTCTGGGGGGAGGTTCCTCCGCGTGGGACCGCGGCGCCCCCGAGCGGGCGCCGTGCGAGAACCTACGGACGACGGGAACGCGGGGGTTACGGCCCGTCGTCTCCCGTCGTTTCGGGCTCCGGGAGAGCTTCATAGCCCGAGAGCATCACGACCTCGCCGCGGCCCTGCGCCCACGCCGGGAGGGCCTCCCGAGCGGCCGTGGCGTCCGCCTCCCCGTCGAACCGCCCGATGGCGATGACGTAGGCCCCGCCGCCGGCCTCCTGGAGGATCGCAGCGCGGAAGCCGGCCTGCCGGAGCACGCCGACCATCTGCTCACCCTCGTCCGGGATCGACAGGGTGCGGACGCGCCACGTGAAGCCGCCCAGACGCGGGTCGAGCGGTTCCTCGCCCCGGAGGTCGGCGGCGGACGGCGGCGCGGCGTCCACGTCGGCGTCCGGCGAGGGCTCGTCCAGCACCGGCCGGGGCGGCGTGCCCGCCGAGTCCGCGGGGAGCGCCGGGGCCAGCCCCCCCGCCGGGTCCGTGGCCGACGAGTCGGACGGGCGGGGCGGCGGGGGCGCCGCCCGCGCGGCGGCGAGGAGGCCCTCGGGGTCCACCCGGGCGCGCATCTCGGACGGGTCGAACGGCGGGAGGGCCGGGAGCGCGGCGACGAGTTCCGTCGCCCGCGTCGCGGCGGGGGTCCCCGCATAGCGGGCGGCGACGGCGCGGAGGTGGTGCCGCAGCGTGAACGAGGTGGAGTCGACGAGCGGGAGCGCGGTGCGGCCCACGGGCTCGACGGGGGCCGGCGGCGGCGCCGCGGCCGGGCGCCGGGCACCGGGGCCACCGAGGCTCGCGGGCCGGCGGATGAGGAGCGGCGCCTCGTCGGCGGGCGGGGTCGCCGGCGCGGCCGGGGAGGGCTCGGCCGAGCGGATCATCTGCTCGTCCTCGTTCCCGACGTCGCGGCGGACCGGGAGGTCGCCGTCGGGCAGGCGAGGCTCCGCGTCGCCCTCGTCGAGGCGCCTGGGGGCCTGGAGAGCGGGCTCGGACTCGGGCGCCGCCGCGGGCGCCGCGAGGGAGTCCGGGAGCGCCGCGAGGGAGTCGGCCGCGGCCTGCTCCGCCTCGTACGCCGCGGCGGCGGCCTCCATCTCCCGCCGCGCGAGCGAGTCGGCGATGGCGAAAAGGACCGGAGAGACCAGGCTGTCCGGCAGCGGGCGGACGAGGGCGGACGAGTCCCGCCCGGCCCACTCGGAGTAGGCGATGGCCGCGGCGAGGTAGGCCCGAGGCGCGACGGCGGCGTCGGGGGCCGCGTCGCCGAGGGCGACGAACGCCTCAGCGGCGCCGAGCGCGTCGCCGCCCCGCCAGCGCTGGCGGATCGCGTCGGAGGCCGGCGACGAGGCCGCGCGCGAGTCGACGGGGGCGGCCTCGTCGGGCTCGAGCCCGAGGCGGAGGCGCGAGGCCCGGCGCAACGCGGCGGCCGAGTCGACGGCGGCGACGGCCTCGTAGAGCGGGCGGGCAACCTCGTCGCGCCCGGCGGCCCGCTCGATCTCGGCGAGCGCGTAGCGCGCCCGCACGGCGACCGGGAGGTCGGGGGTGTCGGCCAGGATCGTCCGGTACAGCGCGGCGGCCGTATCGGCGCGGCCGAGCGACAGGAAGAAGGCGTTGGCCAGCTCGTAGCGGAGGCCGGCGAGCTCCGTGACCAGTTCGGCGCGCTTGGCGGGCGTCCGCGGGACCTCGCTGAGGTCGAGCGGCGGGGGCCCCTCGTTGATGCCGAACCCGCCGTCGACCTGTCCCTCGATCACGCCGCGCGCCGAGGCCACGTCGCCGGCCTGGATGGCGGCCCGGCGGCGCCAGTTGGGCACGAGCGGGCGGTCGCCCCAGACCTGCTCGAAGGCGATGAGGCCCGACTGGATCGACGACGGCGCCCGGTACGACAGGAAGCCCGCGTCGGTCGGGGCGGCCGGCTGGGTGGGGCCCGGGCGCGCGCCGGTCGACCCCTCGCCCCCGAGCACGCCGCCGCTCCCGCTGAACTGCTGGGCCGTCCGCGCCTCCTGGAGCCGGCGCTGCTCCTCGCGGTACTCCCGGAGCCGCACGGCCTCGATCTCCGCGATCCGCGCCTCGAACTCGTCCTCCGAGAGGTCGCCGAGGGCGAGGAGCGAGTCGGCGGCGGCGATGAGGCGGGCCGTCTCGGCGAGCGCCCGGTACGTCTGGGCCTCGCCGGCGACGTTGAGGATCGCCCCACGCGTGGGGCGGACGTCGGCGGAGGGCGCGCGAAGGGCCGTGGCGGCCGTGTCGAAGTGGGCCGAGGCGCGGACGTAGTCGTCGAGCGCGTCGCGGTAGAACTCGGCGAGGCGGTAGTGGGCCTGCCCGCGGACGCTCTGGGCGGCGAGCGTCTCGTCGTAGAGCACGTCGCGGAACAGCTGGAGCGCGCGGTCGCGCTGGCCGTCGGCGGCGCGGAGCCGGGCCTCGACGAGCGCGAGCTCGCCGCGCCGGTCGTAGTTCTTGTCGTCCGACCGCATCGCGCGGACGATGGCGAGGCCCTCCTCGGGCCGGCCGGCCTGGAGCCCGAGCACGAGCGCGCGCCCGACGCGGGCGGCGTAGCCGAGCTCGTAGGCCGGGTTGCGCCGGAGCGCCTCGGTGTAGGCCTGGGCCGACTCGTCCCAGCGGCCGGCCTGCTCCTCCACCTGCCCCAGCAGCACGTAGGCCCGGGCGGCGACGTCGGCGTCGCCCTCCTCGGGGGCCCCGAGGCGGAGCTCCTCGGCCGCCTCGTCCCACCGGCCGGCGCGGGCGTAGAGCTCGCCGAGCGCGAGCCGCATCTGGGGGTGCCACCGCCGGTCGCCCTCCTCGTCGGCGAGGCCCTCCTCGAGGACGGCCACGCCCTCGTCGAACCGGTTCGAGGCCGCGTACGTCCGGCCGAGCCAGAACCGGGCCTCGTCCTCCAGCCGCTCGTCGCCGATGGCGTCGGCCGCGGCCATCGTCTCGCGGAACTTCTGGTCGGCCCCGGCGAAGTTGCGCTGGTAGAAGTACGCCTTGCCGATGACGAGGAGCGCGTCGTCGGCCCACTTCGAGGACGGCCGCTCGCGGAGGAGGTCGGCGCTCTTGTCGATGGCGTCCTGGAACGGGCCCGAGGTGCCGGCCCCCGTGGTGGCGGGGAAGACGGCCACGAGCTGGTTCCGGTCGACGGTCACGGCCGAGCGCTCCAGCGCGCCCTCGCCCTCCTCCAGCGACCGCTCGGCGTTGTAGTACGTGTTGTAGTACGCCCGGAAGTTGTTGTACCGGCTGTGCAGCGCCGTGCCGGGCTTGCACCCCGGCAGACCGATCCCCAGCCCG
>CAXRFJ010000538.1:0-6716 GCA_964229475.1 Rubrivirga sp. | reverse complement strand
GCGACACCTCGCACGACGTCCGCGCGAACCTGACGACCCTCTACGCGCACGCCGCGATGGGCCTCGCGCTCGTGCTCGCGATCCTCTGGATGTTCGTGGGCTTCCGGAACGGGCTGATGGCCGCGCTCGGCATCCCGGTGGCGATCGCGGGCGGCGTGGTGGTGATGCACCTGCTCGGCATCACGATCAACATGTTGTCGCTGCTCGCCCTGATCCTCTCGCTCGGGATCATCGTCGACGACGCGATCATCATCATCGAGAACGTCTTCCGTCACATCGAGGAGGGCATGCCGCGAAAGCGCGCCGCGGTGGTGGGCACGATGGAGGTGATCTGGCCCGTGGTCGCGTCGACGGCGACGACCTGCACGTCGGGGAACGCGACGGCGAGAGGCACGGCCGGGAGCCCGCCGCCCGTGCCCCAGTCCACGACCACGGCGCCCTCGGGGAAGGGCCGCGTGGCGAGCGCGAGGCAGTGGCGGACGTGCCGCTCCAGGTCCGCCCGCGACGCCGGCCGGGCGACGAGGTTGACGCGCGCGTTGACGCGCTCGAGCTGGCCGACGTAGGCGTCGAGCGTGTCGCGCTGCGCGGGCGAGAGGTCGACGGGGAGGTCCGAGATCATCGTGGGGCGTGGGACGTCGGGGCGCCCTACGCACTCCCGACGACGGGCGCCGGTTCGGCCGCGCCGTCGCCGCCCGGCGCGCGGTGCCGCTTGAGGAGCACCATCAGCGCCTGGACGTCGGCCGGCGAGACGCCGGAGACGCGGGACGCCTGCCCGAGCGTGTCGGGGCGGATCCGGGACAGCTTCTCGCGCGCCTCGTGCGTGATAGCCGTGACTGCCGCGTAGTCGAAGTCGGACGGCACGCGCCACCGCTCGAGGCTCCGCATCTGCGCGACGAGGTCCTGCTCGCGCTCGACGTACCCGGCGTAGCCGAGTTCGACGGCCGCCAGCTCCGCCGTCCGCTCCATCCCGGGGCCGGGCACGACGAGGTCGCGCTGGCCGGTCGCCTCCAACAGATCCGCGAGGTCCACCTCGGGCCGGAGGACGAGCCGGGCGAGCCGCGTCGGCTCCGAGATCGGCGACGTGCCGACGCGGTCGAGGTAGCCGTTGACGGCGTCGGGCTCGGCGTTCGTGGTGTCGAGCGCGGCGATCGTGCGGCGGAGGGCGTCCTCCTTCTGGTCGAGCCGCGCGACCCGGTCCGCCCCGGCGAGGCCGAGGGCGTGGCCGAGGCGCGTGAGGCGGCGGTCCGCCGTGTCCTGGCGGAGGAGGAGCCGGTGCTCGGCGCGGCTCGTGAACATGCGGTACGGCTCGTCGGTCCCCTTCGCCACGAGGTCGTCGATGAGCACGCCGAGGTAGGCCTGGTCGCGGCCGAGCACGACGCCCTCCTCGCCGCCCAACGACCGCGCGGCGTTGATGCCGGCGAGGAGCCCCTGCCCGGCCGCCTCCTCGTAGCCCGTCGTCCCGTTGATCTGGCCGGCCAGGAAGAGCCCGCCGACGCGCTTCGTCTCCAGCGTGTACCGGACCTGGTAGGGCGGGACGTAGTCGTACTCGATGGCGTAGCCGGGCCGGAGGACGTGGGCCCGCTCCAGCCCCGGGACCCGCCGCAGCGCCGCCGTCTGGACGTCCTCCGGGAGCGACGTCGAGAACCCGTTGACGTAGACCTCGTGCGTGTCCCAGCCCTCGGGCTCGAGAAACAGCTGGTGGCGCGACTTGTCGGCGAAGCGGTCGATCTTGTCCTCGATCGACGGGCAGTAGCGCGGGCCGCGGCCCTCGATCCGGCCCGCGAACATGGGGCTCCGGTCGAACCCGGTGCGGAGCGTGTCGTGGACCTCCGGCGACGTGTAGGTCAGCCAGCACGAGCGCTGCTCGCTGGGGAGCGCGTCGGTGAGGTGAGAGAACGGGCGCGGGTCGGCGTCGCCCGGCTGCTCCTCGCAGGCGGCCGTGTCGATGCTCCGCCCGTCGATGCGCGGCGGCGTGCCCGTCTTGAGCCGGCCGAGCTCGAAGCCCAGCGCCTCCAGCGACGCGCTCAGCCCGACGGCCGCCCGCGCGCCGGCCCGGCCGCCGCCGAACTGCTGCTCGCCGAGGTGGATCGTCCCGTTGAGGAACGTCCCCGACGTGAGGATCACGGCGCGCGCCGCGATCTCCAGCCCCGTCTGCGTCCGCACGCCCACGACCTCCGCCTCGGCGCCGAACCGTGAGGTCGACGCAGTCAGGCGGGCGGAGACGGGGCGCGTGAGGAGGTCCGTGACCATGTCCTGGCGGAAGACCAGGCCCGGCGTCTCCTCCAGCGCGCGGCGAACGGCCGCGGCGTAGAGCGCGCGGTCGGACTGGCAGCGCGGGCTCCAGACGGCCGGGCCCTTGCCCGTGTTGAGCATCCGGAACTGGATACCGGTCGCGTCCGCGACCCGGCCCATGAGGCCGCCGAGCGCGTCGATCTCGCGCACGATCTGGCCCTTCCCGACGCCGCCGACGGCCGGGTTGCATGACATGGCCCCGAGCGTGTCGAGGTTCATCGACACGAGGAGCGTGCGGGCGCCGAGGCGGGCGGCGGCGTGGGCGGCCTCGGCCCCGGCGTGCCCGCCGCCGACCACGACGACGTCGTACGAGTTCGCGGGGCCCTGTCCAGTCACGGTTCGGAGGTCGGAGTGCCCGGACAGGATAGGCGCCCGTACGGCCAGGCTGGCGGGATTCGTCGCGAAACGCCCCGTCGCGCCGTGTCGGCTTACGTCCTACACCGGGCCGACGATACCCCGCCCCACACTTCCTCCAACGACATGATGAAACGGTTTATCGACAACATCGAACTCTGGCTGAGCGCGGCCGGCCTCCTCGTCGTGTGGGGCGCCGCGGCGGTCCTCGGGCCGACGGGCGTCGGCGTGTGGCAGATCGCGGCCGTGACGGCGCTCGGCGTGAGCGTGCTCCACGGGCTCATCTTCTGGGTCGTCCGGCGGCGCCAGCGGCTCATCCGGAGCGAGTCGGTCCACACGATCCGCGAGATGCTGACGGACCAGGTCTCGAACCAGCTCGCCATCATGCGCATGTGGATCCCCGACGACGCCGACCGCGCGGCGCTCGAGGCCCACTTCGACGGGATCGACACGTCGATCTCCGAGATCGACCAGATGGTCAACGGGCTCTCCGAGGAGAAGCTGCGCGCCTGGGAGACGACGTACGCCAACGCGGCCGAGCACATCCGGCTCCGGCCGGCGGCGGCGTAGCGCTACGGGCCGTCGGGGAGGTACGGGGCCGGGATCGGCGTGTCCTCGCCCTCCTGGTGCCAGAAGATGGACAGCATGTGCCAGCGCTCGCCGTCCCAGAACGCCTGCATCGAGTTGATGCCGCGGGCGAAGGGCGCCTCGGCCGGGTCGAGCCGGCTCTCGTACGTGCTCCAGAGGTGGGCGATGTTGCCGTAGCGCTCCGTCCGCCGGGCGGCCTCGACCTCGTAGAACCCCTTGCCCTGGAACATCGGCGTCTCGCGGAACGCCCGCCCCCCGATCACCACGTAGTCGTCGACCGACATCACGCGGGCGACGCGCTGGCCGTCGGGCGTCGCGCCGGTCGGGACGAGGCGGGCCTCGGGCAGGAACAGCGAGCGGAACCGGTCCCAGTCGCGCTCCTCATCCGCGGGCCCGGAGATGACCGCATAGACCGTCTCGACGAGCGCGTCGAGCGTGGCGACGTCGGCCGGGTCCGCCTCGGGCCAGTCGGCGGCGGGGTCGGCGTCCTGGGCGCTGGCCGAGACGGCGAGGAGGGCGAGGAGGAGAGCGAGGCGGCGCATGGCGGGGATGGAGGGGTGCGAAAGAATACGCACCCGCCCGTCCCCCCTACCCCGCCGCCCCCACGCGGGCGCCGAGGCGGGCGCCTCCGGGCGCCCCGGGCGCGGGCGCCTCGACCGGGAACGCGACCGAGAAGGTCGAGCCGGCCCCCAGCGTGCTCTCGACGCGGACCGTCCCGCCGTGGAGCTCGGCGATCCGCTTGACGATGGCGAGGCCCAGCCCGGCACCGCTGCTGGACCGGCTCTCGTCGGCCCGGACGAACCGGTCGAACACGCGGGGCAGCAGCTCCGGCGCGATCCCCTCGCCCGTGTCGCGGACGACGACGGCGAGCGCGCTCGCGTCGTGGCGGACGACCTCGACCTCGACCGTCCCGCCGGGCGGCGTGTGCCGGAGTGCGTTGTCGACGAGGTTGCCCACGGCCCGGTCCACGAGCCCGGCGTCGAGGGCCGCCAGCGGGAGGCCGTCCTCGGCGCGGATACGGAGGCCGACGCCCCGCCGCGCGGCCTCCGGCTGGCCGTCGGCGACGACGTCGGCGGCCAGCTCGGCGAGCGACAGGGGCTCGCGCTCGGCCCGGACCTCGGCGGCGTCGAACCGGGCGAGGTCGAACAGGTCGCTCACGAGGCCCGACAGCCGCTCCGACGCGTGGAGCGCGCGCGTGACGTAGCCCTCGCGCTCCTCGGGCGTCGCGTCGCCGCGCATCGCGAGCGTCTCGAGGTAGCCGCGGAGCGAGGCGAGCGGGCTCCGGAGGTCGTGGCTCACGTGGGCCACGAGGTCGCGCCGCTGGCGGTCGGTCCGGCGGAGCGCCTCGACCTGGGCCTCGAGCCGGGCCGCCATCCGGTTGAACGCCCGCGCGAGCACGCCGACCTCGTCGGTCCCGGACTCGTCCGCCCGCACCGACAGCGCCCCGCGCTCGACGGCGCCGACGGTCGCCGTCAGCGTTTCGAGCCGCCGCGTCAGGCCCCAGAACCCGACGACGCCCACGAGCGCCGCCAGCAGGAGTGCGATCAGGAGGCCCCGCGAGGCCGCCCCGCCCAGCGCCCCCGGCCACAGCATCGCCGCGACGTCGTCGTAGCGCTCGCCCTGGAGGATCACGTAGAGGTAGCACCCCGACTCGCCCATGATCTCGATCGGCGCCACGCTGAACGGGCGGCGCTCGCCGGGCCGCGCGGGGTCCGGCCCGAGGACCGGCGGCATCGCCCCGGCCATCAGTTCGTCGAGCGGGGCCGTCGCGACGGCCGGCTCGAGCGGGCGCCCACGCGCGTCCATGAACCACGACTTGATCATCCCGTCGCTCCCGAGGAGGTACACGTCGATCCGCCGGTTGACCTGCGTGAGCCCGCCGATGATGCCGGCGATGGCGACCGAGTCGATGTCGGTCATGAGGTGCGGCTGGAACCGCGGGGCGAGGTCGGCGGCGAGGTCGAGGGGGAGGGCCTGGTCGGCCGTGGCGACGGCGGCGCGCGCCGAGCGCTCGGTGAGCGCGAGCACGGCCGCGCCGAGCACGACGAGGACGGCGAGGAACAGGGCGGCGAGCCGGACGCCGAGCCGGTTCCAGGGGCGGAGGCGGGGCTCAGGCATCGAGCTCGGCGGGGTCGGCGAAGCGGTAGCCCACGCCCCAGACGGTCTGCACGAACCGGGGCGCCGACGGGTCGGGCTCGACCTTCGCCCGCAGCCGGTTGATGTGGGTGTTGACGGTGTGGGCGTAGCCCGAGAACTGGTAGCCCCAGACCTCGTCGAGCAGCTCCTGCCGGCTGAACGCCCGCCCCGGGTGCCGCGCGAGGTGGACCAGCAGGTCGAGCTCCTTCTTCGTGACCTCGACCGCCTCGCCGTCGAGCTCGACGCGCGACCGCTGCGGGTAGACGGTCAGCGCCCCGAAGGCGAGCGCCTCGTCGGGGTCCGCGGGCGGCCGGTCGTAGTCGACGCGGCGGAGGAGGGCGGCGACGCGGGCCAGCACCTCGCGCACCGAGAACGGCTTCGGGACGTAGTCGTCGGCGCCGGTCTCGAGGCCGAGGACGCGGTCCGTCTCGGCGCCGCGCGCGGTGAGCATGAGGATCGGGACCGTCCGGCCGGCCGCGCGGAGCTGGCGGCAGACCTCCATCCCGTTCATCCCCGGCAGCATGAGGTCGAGGACCACGAGGTCGAACGGGTCGGCGAGGGCGCGCTGGAGCGCGAGCGCGCCGTCGCCGACGGCCTCGACGGCGTAGCCGGCGTCGCGGAGGTGGAGGCCGAGGAGGTCGGCGAGGTCGCGGTCGTCCTCGACCACGAGCACGCGGGGAGCGTCGGGCATGTTGGAAGCGGGGCGCCGCCAGCCGGCAGAGAGGGCCGGCCGACGGCGAAGGGTACGGGTCAGCGGCGGACCGCCGCGATCGGCCGGCCCTCGGCGGGGCCGCGCGACGGGCGGGCCGGCCTCCGGGGGGCACGACGTGGTGCGGAGAAGCCGGCGCGTTTCACCCCGCCCGCGCCCGGGAGGTTGTCACGAGTCGATAACATCCCGGCCGCCTCGGCCTCGGCACCGAGGCGGGCGGGGCCGGGGGCGGCCTGTCGTCCGGCCGGCGAGCCGGCTCGCCCTATTTGCCGATGCAGAACTGCGAGAACACGGCGTCGAGCACGTGCTCCGTGGTCACGGCCCCCGTCACGAGGCCGAGCTCGTGGAGCGCCGCGCGGAGGTCGAGCGCGAGCGTGTCGCCGCCGGAGCCCGCCGCCAGCGCCCGGCGCGCGCGGCCGACGGCGGCCCGAGCCGCCCCCAGGTGCGCCCGGTGCCGCTCGTTGACGGCCACGAGCCCGCCCTCCGCCGCGTCCAGCCCCTCGGCGCGGACGGCCGCCAGCAGCGCCCGGCGGAGGCCGTCGAGCGCCGACGGGTCCGCCAGCGCGTCCTGCGCGGAGACGGCCAGCGCCGTCCCGGCTCCCTCCGCCTCGGCATCGAGGCGGGCGGCGACGAGGTC
>CAXRFJ010000537.1:0-3136 GCA_964229475.1 Rubrivirga sp. | reverse complement strand
CTCTTCCGATCTGGCCGCCGCGAGGGCCGCCCGCGCCGACGCGCTCGGCAGGCTCGAGGCCATGCGCCTCGCCGAGGGCGCTGCACTCCACGACGACCTCGCCGCCCGCGCCGACGCCCTCGAAGGGCTCACCCGCGACGTCGAGGAGCGCGCGCCGGTCCGCCTCGAGGCCGCCCGCCAGCGCCTCCGCGACCGGCTCGCCGACCTCACCGACGTGCCCGACCTCGAGCCCGGCCGCCTCGAGGCCGAGGCCGTCCTCCTCGCCGACAAGCTCGACGTGACCGAGGAGACGGTCCGCCTCCGCTCCCACCTCGACCAGTTCCGCGAGGCGCTCGCCGAGGCGGAGCCCGTCGGCCGGCGGCTCAACTTCCTGGCCCAGGAGATCGGCCGCGAGGTCAACACGATCGGGTCGAAGGCCAACGACGCCGAGCTCACGCGCCTCTCGGTCTCGATGAAGGAGGAGCTCGAGAAGATCCGCGAGCAGGTCCAGAACGTCGTCTGAGGGACCGGGGACTGTGGGGGATCGGGACTCGTTGTCCCCTCCCCAGTCCCGAGTCCCAGAAGTCCCGAGTCCCCACCCCCCATGAACCTCATCGTGCTCACGGCGCCGAGCGGCGCGGGCAAGACGACGATCGCCCGCCGGCTCAGGGCGGAGGTCGACGGCCTCCGGTTCTCCGTCTCGGCCACCACCCGCGACCCGCGCCCGGCCGAGCGCGACGGGGTCGACTACTTCTTCCTCTCGCCCGACGCCTTCCGCCAGCGGCTCGACGCCGGCGACTTCCTCGAGCACGAGGAGGTCTACCCGGGCCGGTTCTACGGCACGCTCCGCCAGGAGGTCGAGCGGATCGCGCAGCACGACGACGTCCGCGCCGTCGTGCTCGACATCGACGTCAAGGGCGCGCTCAACGTGAAGCGGCTCTACGGCGACGCCGCGCGGACCCTCTTCATCGCCCCGCCCAGCCTGGCGGCGCTCGCCGACCGGCTCCACGCGCGCGGCACGGAGACCGAGGAGCAGGTCACGACGCGCCTCGAGCGGGCCAAGATGGAGATGGGCTACGCCCACGAGTTCGACGCCACCGTCGTCAACGACGAGCTGGAGGCGGCCGTCGCCGAGACCATCGCCCACGTCGAGACGTTCTTGGCGGCGAGGGGCACGGGGGAAGAGGGATAGGGCGGGGCTCGTCCCCCTCGTTCCTTCCCGCGTTTATTGCCGATCCGGCGGGCCGCGCGCGCGTACTCTGTCCCGTTCCTGCGCACCGAACACCCCCGCTCCATGGCGATCAAGACCCTCGACACGGCCAAGCTGGCCGAGGCGACCGGCAACCTCTACGAAACCGTCGCCGTGCTCTCGAAGCGCGCCCGCCAGCTCTCGGCCAAGACCAAGGCCGAGCTCGACCAGCGCCTGAGCTACTTCGAGGACCTCTCGCTGGACCCGGCCGAGGAGCTCCGCTCCAACGAGGACCAGCTCCGGATCTCGCTCGAGTACGAGCGCCAGCCGAAGCCGAGCCGCGCGGCCATCGACGAGCTCGAGAACGACGAGCTCTACTTCCGCAACCCGACCGCGGCCGAGGGCGACGGCGCGTAGCCGCCTCGGGTCGAGGGCCGGCCGATCTCTTCTGAGCCCTCCCCTGCCCCGTGTCTCTCGACGGTAAAAAGCTCGTCCTCGGCATCACGGGGAGCATCGCGGCCTACAAGGCCGCCGACCTCACGCGCCGGCTGGTCAAGGCCGGTGCTGAGGTCCAGCCGGTGATGACGGCCGCGGCGGCCCGGTTCATCCCGCCGCTCACGATCGCCACGCTCGCCGGCCGCGAGGTCCTGTCGGAGCTGTTCCCCGAGGCCGGCGAGGCCCAGACGGCGTGGACCAAGCACGTCGACCTCGGGCTCTGGGCCGACGGCGTCGTGATCGCGCCGGCGACGGCGCAGACGCTCGCGAAGCTGGCCGGCGGCGTCTGCGACTCCATGCTGACGGCCGTCGTCCTGTCGGCGCGCTGCCCGGTGCTGGTCGCGCCGGCCATGGACCACGACATGTGGGGCCACCCGGCCACGCAGCGGAACGTCCGCCAGCTCCAGTCCGACGGCGTCGAGGTGGTCGCGCCCGCGCACGGAGAGCTCGCCTCCGGCCTCGTCGGCGACGGCCGGCTCCCCGAGCCCGAGGCGCTGGTGGAGCGGATCGACGACTGGCTGAGTCGGGATCACGGTTCGCCCCGCCTGACGGCGTCGACCTCACGGTTCGGCGCCGAGGCGGGCACGGTCGACGCCTCGCTCAGCGGGCGCCACGTCCTCGTCACCGCCGGGCCGACGCGGGAGGCCCTCGACCCGGTCCGCTTCCTGTCGAACGGCTCGACCGGGACCATGGGGTTCGCCCTCGCGGAGGCCGCCGCGCGCCGGGGCGCCCGGGTGACGCTCCTCGCCGGGCCCGTCGCGCTCGCCACGCCGCCCGGCGTCGACCGCGTCGACGTGGTCTCGGCCGACGACCTGCTGGCGGCCGCGCTCGCCCACGCCGACGCCGACCTCGTCATCGCCGCCGCGGCCGTGAGCGACTACGCGCCGGCGGAGACGTCCGACCGGAAGCTCAAGAAGGGCGACGGCGACCTCACGCTCGCGCTCCGGCGCACGCCCGACGTCCTGGCGACGCTCGGCGCCCAGAAACGCGCCGGGCAGACGCTCGTCGGCTTCGCGCTCGAGACGCACGACGGCGAGGCGAACGCGCACGGCAAGCTGGCGCGCAAGAACCTCGACTGGATCGCGCTCAACGTCCAGGGCGAGGCCGGCGCCGGCATGGGCGCCGCCACGAACCGCGTGACGCTCCTCGGCCGCGACGGCGCCCGCGTCGAGATCCCGACCGCCCCGAAGGCCGACGTGGCCGAGGCGATCCTCGACGCCGTCACGTGAGCCGCGCCGCGCTCGCCGCCCTCGCCCTGCTCGCCGCCGGCTGCATGCCCGACGCCCCGACGCCCGCCGACCCCGCCCGCCTCGACGCCGCGTCGGAGGGGGCCGCCCGCTACCTCGCCCTCGGCGACTCGTACACGATCGGCGAGGGCGTGCCCGAGGCCGGCCGCTGGCCCGTCCAGCTGGCCGCCGCGCTCCGTCAGTCCGGCACGCCCGTGGCCGGGCCGCAGATCGTCGCCGTGACGGG
>CAXRFJ010000536.1:0-3817 GCA_964229475.1 Rubrivirga sp. | reverse complement strand
CGGCGCCGCCCCCGCGGGCGAGACGGCGGGCGAGGGCGTGCGCGGGCCCGGCGCCGCGCCGGCGGGCGACGGCGGCCCCGCGGGCGACGGGCCGGCGCCCCCCGCGCGGGGGCGGAAGCGGCGGGCGGCGAAGCGCGCGGGCCTCGGGCTGGTGGGCGTGGTCGCGTTCGTCGGCGTCGTGCTCGTCGGCGTGCTGATCTTCCTCCAGTCGGGTCCCGGGCGGGAGTTCGCGCGCGGGCTCGTCGTCGACCAGATCGCCAACGTGTTCGCCGACGACGCCGAGGTCTCGGCCGAGGGCCTCGCCGGCAACTTCCTCACGGGCGCCCGGCTGACGGGCCTCGAGGTCCGCCGCAATGGCGAGACCGTCGTCACGGTCGACACCGTCATGGTCGACTACAACCTGACGACGCTGCTCCGGCGAACGTTCTCGGCCAGCCGGCTCTACGTCGGCGGCCCGCACCTCTACGTCCGCCAGCGGGCCGACAGCTCGTTCAACGTGACCGGCCTGTTCAAGCCGGCCGACGAGAACGAGCAGAAGGCCGGGATCGCCCTCCGGCTCGACGAGCTGACCGTCCGCCGCGGCGCGGCCGACGTGATCTGGTACCGCGCCGACGGCCGCGACTCGGTCCATGCGGTCCGCGAGCTCCGCGCCGTCGTCCAGGACTTCCGCCAGCGCGGCGACAGCCTCTCGGGCGCCATCGACGCCCTCTCGCTCCACGCCATCGCGCCGTTCGGCCGCGCCGAGGCGGACCTCGCGGCGGCGGGCCGGTTCTCGAAGCGCGACCTCGCCCTCGACGAGCTGACGCTCCGCAGCGAGGCCGGGACGAGCGTGATCGGCGAGGCCCGGCTCCAGTTCGCGGGCGACGGCACGCTCCCGGTCTTCGACGCGCTCGTCGAGGCGGCCCCGCTCGCGCTCGAGGACGTCCGCGCGTTCGCCGGGCTCCAGGTCTACGGCGACCCCCGCCTCCGGCTCCGCGCCGACTCCGACGGCGACGTCCTCACGGCCTCGCTCTCGGGCGCCCTCGACGACGCCACGATCAACGTCGACGGCGAGTTCTCGCGCGAGCCGAACGGCGGGCCCGTCCGCTACCGCGCCGAGGGCACGCTCCAGCGGTTCGACCCGTCGGCCCTCCTCGGCGGCCGCGTCCCGTCGGCCGAGGTCACGGGCGACCTCCGCGTGAACCTCCAGGGCACGACGCTCGAGACGCTCAGCGGCCCGTTCGCCGTGTCGCTCCGCGAGAGCCGCGTCGGCGAGCGGACGATCGACCGGCTCCGCCTCGACGGCTCGTTCGCCGCCGGCCGCGTCTCGTTCGACCTCGAGGGCGCGCTGCCCGGCGCCGCGCTCGCGGCCGAGGGCCGCGCGCGGCCGTTCGACGAGGTCCCGAGCTACCAGGTCGCCGGGACGGCCCGCGACGTCGACCTCGGCGTGCTCCTCCCGGGCTCGGGGCGGACCGACGAGTTCGCCGGCGAGTTCGCGCTCATCGGCCGCGGGCGCTCGCTCGACACGTTCTCGGGCACGCTCGCGCTCGACCTCTCCCGCGCCGACATCGGCCTCGCGGACCGCCGCCTCCGCTTTTCCGACCTCCAGCTCGACGCCGATGTCGACCGTGGCCTCGCCGACTTCGACGCCGACGTGACGCTCGCCGGCGACGACGGCCGGATCGCCGCGCTCGGCACCCTCCGCCTCGGCGACCCGCTGGCCTACGACGTCGTCGACGGCCAGGCCTTCAACCTCAACCTCGCCGCGCTGACGGGCAACCCGAGCCAGGAGAGCGACCTCACGGGCGCGTTCACGCTCTCCGGCGAGGGCGTCGACGTGACGACGGCGCCCATCGACCTGACGGCCCAGCTCCAGGGCTCGCGCTACGGCGCCTTCGAGCTGGCCGCGGCCGACCTCGACGTCCAGCTCCGCGGCGGCGTCGCCACGCTCGACGCGGCGCTCGACTTCGGCCCGGGCGGGCAGGCCACGGCGGCCGGCACCGCGCGGCCCTTCGCCCAGCCCCTCGCGTACGAGCTCAGCGGGACGTTCCAGAACCTCGACCTCGCCGAGGTCCAGGGCGTCCCCGAGCGCTACAGCGACCTCACGGGGACCTACACCGCGAGTGGCGCCGGCCTCGACCCGGCTACGCTCACGCTCGACGCCCAGGTCGCCATCACCGCGCCGTCGTCCTACGGCGAGCGGCTCGTCGACTCGGCCGACCTCGCGGTCACGCTCGACGAGGGGTTCCTCACCGTCGACGGGCCGCTCGTGACGCCGGAGGGCGCCTTCGACCTCGCGCTCTCGGGCCGGCCGTTCGACGCGAACCCGAGCTACGCCTTCGACGGGACGTGCTTCCGGGACCTCGACCTGTCGGACTTCTCGGCCTCGAACCCGCGGACCGACCTCACGGGCTGCTTCACGGGCGAGATCCGCGGCGTCGCCGACCTCCCGACCGCGAGCGGGTCGGGGACCGTCACGCTCCGGCCCTCGCGCATCAACGACGCCGAGATCGATCGGGGCCGGGTCGAGTTCACGCTCCGCGACGGCGCGCTCGGCGGGTCGCTCGACGTCACGCTCCTCACGCCGGCCCGCGACGAGGGCGTGGCCGAGGGCGGGCGGGTCGTCGCCGCCTTCCAGGGCCGCCCGTTCGACGAGGTCCCGACCTACGCGCTCCGCGGGCGGACCGAGGCGCTCGACGCCGGGACGCTCCTCGACCTCCCGCCCGACCAGCCGCTCCGCCTCACGCTCGGGTTCGACCTCGAGGGCCGCGGCGCCGACCCCGAGACGATGACGCTCCGCGGCACGCTCACGGGCCGGCAGTCGACGCTGGGGCCGGTCGCGCTCGACACGCTCACGACGCGGTTCGCCCTCGCCGACGGCGTGCTCGAGGTCGCCGCGCTCCGGTTCGAGAGCGACCTCGCGTCGGCGGCGGGCGAGGGCACGATCGCCCTCTTCAACGACCGCGCGGCGTCGGACTTCCGGCTCGAGGGGAACGTCGAGAGCCTCGCGCCGCTCGCGGCCCAGACCGACCGGACGCTCGGGCTCGAGCGGGGCTCGCTCGTCCTCAACGTGACCGGCCAGCCGGGGCAGCCGCTCCGGCTCCTCGGCTCCGCCGAGGCGCGCCAGGTCGTCGTCGACGAGGTCGCCGTGACCGGGCTCGACGCCTCCATCGACCTGTCGTGGGACCGCGCGCGCGCCGACTCGCTCGGGCTGGGCGCGCTCGACGGCGAGGTCCGCACCACGTTCGACGTCCTCTCCGGGCCGACGTACCGCGTCGAGGAGGGCCGCGCCACGCTCGCCGCCGACGCCGGCACGGTCACCGTCGACGCGTCGGTCACGGTCGACGAGCGCCGCGACCTCGACGTGTTCGCCCGCATCGACCCGCAGTCCGACGGCGTCCTCATCGAGCGCGGCCGGTTCCGGCTCGACGACCGGACGTGGCAGCTCCTCCAACCGGCCGAGATCGCCCTCGCCGACGGGCTCGTCGACGTCCGCGGGCTGATTCTCGCCTCGGAGTCCGGCGGCCAGCAGATCGCGGCCGACGGGACGATCGACTTCAACGGCGAGCAGAACTTCGTGGTGACCGTCGAGGACGTCCCGGTCGACGCGCTCACCGACTTCGTCAACCTCGGCGCGCTCGGCGGCGACCTCACGGCCACGCTCGACCTCACGGGCCCGGCCACGGCCCCCCGCATCGACGGCCAGGTGGCCCTCGACGACCTGACCTCGAATGGCGAGACCGTCGGCGCCCTCGCCGCCGACGTGGCCTACGCCGACGGCCGCCTCCGGCTCGACGCCGTCCTCACGCACGTCGACGGCGAGACGCTCACGGTCGAC
>CAXRFJ010000535.1:0-4573 GCA_964229475.1 Rubrivirga sp. | reverse complement strand
CCGCCCCGAGAACGCCGCGGCGCTGGGGCGGATGGTCGCGTTTTGCCAGGAGCGCGGGATCCCGGTCCGGCTCGTGATCGGGCCGTACCTGCCCGTCTTCCGCTCGAAGATGGACGGCTACGACGCCTGGACCGCGGCGCTGGGCGCGGCCGTCGGCGGCGCGCCGCTCTGGGACTACTCCGACGCCGTCGACGACGTGACGGCGTTTGCCGACCGGGTCCACCTGAACTACCGCGGCGCCCGGCTGCTGGCCCCGCGCCTCGTCGGCGACGGGTTCTTCGACCCGGCGGTCCCCGGCCCGCCGGACGCCTCGCCCCCTTCCGCCTCGGCCGCCCCGTGAGCCCGCCCGACCTCCGGTTCTTCGTCCTCGGCGCGCAGAAATGCGCGACGTCGTGGCTGTACTACTGCCTCCGCGACCACCCCGACGTCGTGCTCCCGACCCGGAAGATCGAGCACGGCTACATCGGCAGCCCGATGTACCGGGAGCGCGGGCCCGAGTGGTACCTCGGCCGGTTCCCCGAGGCCGCCCCGGGCGCCGTCGCGGGCGAGGTCGCCGTCGACTACCTCCTCGACGCCGACGCGCCGGCGGCCATCGCCGCGCACGTCGAGCGCCCCCGGCTGGTCGCGCTGCTGCGCGACCCCGTCGACCGCCTCGTCTCGGCCTACTTCTGGGCGCTCCGCAAGAACCAGCTGCCCAACGCGCCCATCGCGTCGGTCCTCCCGTTCTTCCTCGACCAGCTGCCGGGCTTCCCGGAGCGCCACCCGGACCGGTTCGTCGACGAGCTCGTCCGGCGCGGGTTCTACGGCCAGCAGCTCCGCCCGTACCTCGACCGGTTCGGCCCGGAGAGCCTGCTCGTCGTGCTCTACGACGAGGTCAAGGCGGACCCCGCCGCCGTCGTCCGCCGCGTGTACCGCCACGTCGGCGTCGACGCCGCGTTCGAGCCCGACAGCCTTTCCCGCCGGCCCAAGGTGAACACGCGCAACCGCGCCGTCATCGCGTTGGAGCGGATGACGAAGGGCCGCAAGCTGGCGCGCGTCACCGACCGGATGCACCGGCTCCTGTCGCGGGTGACCGAGCCGCCGCCCGAGCTGACCCCGGCCCAGCGCGCGGCGCTCCTCGACCGGTTCCGTCCGCACCTCGTCGAGGCCGAGGCCGTGCTGGCCGAGCTCCCCGAGACCCACCGCCCCGCCACCGTCCGCCTCTCCGACCTCTGGACCTGATGCAGCACCGCCGCAAGCTCACCCGCCCGGCCTACGTCGTCGAGAAGCTCGCGCTCTACGGGCGGAGCCGGCTCACCATGGACCGCCGGGACGTCCTGATGGCGTTCTACCCCAAGACGGGGAGCACCTGGGTGCGCTTCTTCCTCTACAACATGCTGAGCGGGGAGGACGCGGCGGCCTCGTTCGACGAGGTCAACGCGGCGATGCCGGAGTACGGCAACCCGTCCATGTTCACGCCGTGGGCTTTCTCGCCCCGGCCGCGGCTCGTCAAGACGCACCTCCCGCACTCGTCGCTCCTGTTCGCCACCCACCCGACGATGCTGACGGTCCGCGACCCGCGCGACATCATGGTCTCGCTGTACCACTACGCCCAGGCGAAGCGGACGCTGGAGTTCGAGGGCGGCATCGACGACCTGATCTACGACGAGGAGATGGGGCTCGAGCCGTTCTTCAAGCACTTCGCCTCGTGGAAGCCGCGGGCCGGCCTCGTCACGCGCTACGAGGACCTCAAGGGCAAGCCGATCGAGGCCTTCGGCGGCATCTGCGACTTCTGCGGCATCGAGGGCGACGCCGCCGCCATCGAGGCCGCGCTCGAGAAGTCGAGCATGCAGCGGATGCGCGACGCCCAGAAGGCGAGCACGGAGTCGTTCAAGAACCACGACCCCGCCTTCGTGTTCGCCCGGAAGGGGACGGCCGGCCAGTGGCAGGACCACTTCGACGACCGCGCGCTCGCCTACTACGGCGAGCTCTGCGACCGGTACGGCTTCGACCTCTACGACTGATGCCGGGCCACGTCACCCTCGTCTACGACAGCCCGATCAGCTTCTCGGGCCAGTACGCCGCGACGGCGCTCCTCCGGGAGACGCTCGAGGCGCGGGGGTGGACGTTCGACGCGGTCGAGTTTCCGGCGCTCGACCGAACGGCCGGGCGCCTCCGGCGCTACGGGGCGTACCTCGCCCGGGTCGCCCGCTGCTGGCGGCAGCTAGCGGCGGCCGTCCGTCGCGGGACCGTCCTCCACGTCAACCTCCCGCAGAGCCGGGCGGCGTTCGTCAAGATGGGCTGGCCGGTCCGGCTGCTCGACCGGCTCCGGCCCGGGGTCCCGAAGGTCATCTCGCTCCACGGCAGCGTGTTCATGGGGTGGCGTCCCGACGGGCCGCGGGGCCGCGCCTTCCTCCGTCTCCTCCGCGCCGCCGACGTCGTGACGGTCCTCGGGCCGGTCCAGCGCGCCCGGCTCCTGGAGTGGGGGCTCGAGCCGGGGCGCGTCGAGATCGTCGAGAACACGTGCGAGCTCGAGCCGGCGACCGAGGCGGAGGTGGTCGCCAAGCAGGCGCCGGCGCCGGGCGAGCCGGTCCGGCTGCTCCACCTCAGCCTGCTCGTCGAATCGAAGGGCTACCCCGAGTACCTCGAGGCCCTCGAGCTCCTCGGCCACCGCGACCTCGGGCGGCCCGTCGAGGCCGTCCTCTGCGGGCCGCCGGCGTTCACGTCGTTCTGCACGCGGTTCACGACGGTCGACGCCAAGGCGGCCTGGATCGAGGAGCGCGTCCGGCGCATCAACGCGAGCGAGTCCGTCTCGGTCGAGTGGATCCCGGGCGCGCGGGGCGCCGAGAAGCGGGCGCTGTTCGAGGCCGCCCAGGTGTTCGTCTTCCCCAGCCGATTCCCGGTCGAGGCCCAGCCGCTCGTCCTCCTCGAAGCGATGGCCGCCGGCTGCGCGATCCTCACCAGCACCGTCGGCGAGATCCCGTCGACGATGGGGGAGGGGACGGCCCGGTTCCTCGACGACACGTCCCCCGACGCGATCGCGGAGGGGATCGAGGTGCTCGTCCGCAACGACGCGCTCCGCCAAGCGCTCGCCGAGCGCGCCCTCCGGCGCGTCCGCACCCGGTTCAGCCTCGCCCGCTACGGCGACGTCTGGGAGCGGATCCTCGACGGCGTGGCGACGCCCTCCCCCCGCCCATGAGTCTCCAGCGCATCCTCGTCACCGGCTCCGACGGCCTCATCGGGCGGTGGCTCACAGAGCTCCTCCTCCGAGAGGGCTACGACGTCGTCGCGGTCGACGTCCGCGACCTGACGCCGAGCCGCGAGCGCTACCGCAAGCACGTCGTCGACATCCGCGACGCCGAGGCGCTGACGGCCGTGTTCCAGGCCGAGCGGCCCGACGCCGTCGTCCACCTGGCCGCGCGGACCGACCTCGACCCGGCGGCGTCCGTCGACGACTACGACGCGAACACGGTCGGGGTCGAGAATGTGTGCGCGGCCGTGCGCGCGACGGACTCCGTCACGCGGGCGGTCTACACGTCGACCCAGCTCGTCTGCCAGGTCGGGTACCAGCCGGTCTCGGACACCGACTTCAACCCGACGACGGTCTACGGCCGGAGCAAGGTGCGGACGGAGCAGATCGTCCGCGAGCGGGACGGCGGGGGCGTGACGTGGTGCCTCACGCGCCCGACGACGGTCTGGGGCCCCTACATGAAGCCCCACTACCGGAACCTCCTCCGCCACATCGAGGCCGGGCGGTACTTCCACACCGGGCGGGGCCCGCTGTACAAGTCGTACAGCTACGCCGGCAACATCGCCTACCAGTACCTCCAGCTCCTCCTCGCCCCCGCGGACTCGGTCCACGGCAAGGTGTTCTACCTCGCCGACTACGAGCCGCTGTCGCTCCGGGCCTACACGGATCGGCTGGCGGACCTGCTCGGCGCCCGGCCCATCCCGACCCTCCCGCTCCCCGTGGCGAAGGCGCTGGCGAAGGCGGGCGACGCGCTCAACGCGCTCGGCTGGCGGAGCTTCCCGTTCAACTCGTTCCGCCTCCAGAACATCCTCACCGAGTACGTGATCGACCTGAGCGAGACGGAGGCCGTCTGCGGGCCCCTGCCCTACGGGTTCGAGCAGGGCGTGCAGGAGACCGTCGCGTGGTACTTCCAGGGATCCGGGGAGGCCGCCGATGGCTGAGCTCGACCGACCGATCGTCGTCGTCGGCGCGGCCCGCTCGGGGACGTCGATGACCAGCCGCGTCCTCCAGCGCCACCCCGACGTGGCCTTCTGGATGGAGCCCAAGTACGTGTGGCGCTACGGCCGGCCGCTGGCGCCGGACGACCTCCGCCCGGCGTCGGACGCCACGCCGCGCGTCCGCCGTTACATCCGGGGGGCCTTCGAGCGCTTTACCGAGGCCCAGGGCCGGCCGCGGTTCATGGAGAAGACGCCCAGCAACTGCTTCCGCCTTCCGTTCGTCGAGGCCGTCCTGCCCGAGGCCCGCTACCTCCACGTGATCCGCGACGGGCGGGACTCGACCCGGTCCGCGCTCCGGCGGTGGACGAAGACCCCCGACCAGCGCGCGCTGCGGCGCCGGCGGTCG
>CAXRFJ010000534.1:0-2014 GCA_964229475.1 Rubrivirga sp. | reverse complement strand
GTCGTGGCGCTGATCTTCGTCGCGCGGTCGAGGGCGCCCGCCTCGGTGAGCGAGAGGACCCACACGGCGCCGCGGTTCTCGCCGCCGTCGTCGTCGCGGGCGGCGCCGCCCGCCAGCTCGGGGCGCCCGTCGCCGTCGAGGTCGCCGAGCAGGGCGACGGCCGTCCCGTAGGCGTCGCCCGCGCCCACACCGTCGGGCTGGAGCTCGCGGGACGCGGCGGACGTCCCGTCGGGCCGGAGCGACAGCAGGTGGACCGTCCCGGTGCCGGCCTCCGCCGTGTAGGCGCCGACGGCGACCTCGAGCAGGCCGTCCCCGTCGAGGTCCCCGAGGCGGGCCGCGCTGACGCCGAACCGGTCGCCGTCCGCGAGGGGACCGATCACGCCGCCCTCGACCGCGCTCAGCGTTTGGTGGCGGGCGCCCTGCGCGTGGACGGACAGAGCGAGAAGGCCGGCGAGAACGAGAGGGCGCATGGCCGACAAGGTCGAGCGCGACGCCGAGGCGGGCAGGGCCAATCGCCGCGCCGCCCGACGCGACGAATCCGGTCACGGGCGGGCTCTAGCTTGGCCCGGATGCGCCGTCTCCTCCCGCTCGCCCTGCTGATCGCGTCCGCCCACGCCCAGCCGACCGACTGGGCGACGCTGACGCCGGGTGGCGGGCTCACCGCCCCGTTGGCGGGCGCGTTCGGCGACGGGCCGTGGGAGGGCGGGCTCGGCGCGAGCGCGCGCGTCGAGGCCCCGCTCTACGGCGGCCGCGCGCGCGCGGCCCTCTGGGCGACGGAGTACGAGGACCCGGGGCTCGCCGTCCCCGAGTTCATCCTCGTCGTGCCGACGCTCGGCTGGGGCCCGGCGGTCGAATTCGGGCGCGCGCGGCTCGGGGCCGGCGGGCGCGTCGGCGCGGCGGTCCTCCGGATCGGCGACGACGACGCGGGGCGGCTCCAGATCGAGACCGAGCTGGCCGTCGGCGGGTGGGCCGGCGGGGCGGTCCGCCTCGGGCGCGCCGAGGTCTGGGCCGAGGCCGAGGCCACGCACCTCACGCTCTCGACGCCGGTCACGCTCGTGACCGCGGCCGGCGGGCTGGCGCTCCGCCTCGACACGCCGCGCTGGCTCCGCCGGCTCCTGCGATGACGGCTCTCGTTCTCGCGGGCCTCCTCGCCCTCGCCCCGGCCGACTCGCTCGACGCGCGCTGCCCGAGCGGCGAGGTCGTCACCCGGGCCCAGCTCGACGCCTCCGGCGCGACCACGCTCCACGACGTCCTCCGCCTGACGACGCGCCTCGACGGCGTCACGACCGACGGCTTCGACCCGACGCTTGCCCTCGGCCTCGGCGTCCCGTTCGCCGAGCCCGTCCGCGTGCTCGTCGACGGCGCGCCCGCGGCGCGCGGGGCCGGGCCGGAGCCGCTGGGGCTGGAGGCCCTCCCCGTCGCCGTCGCCGAGGTCGCGCGCGTCGTCGTGTGCCCCGGCGTCGGCGTGGCCGGCGGCGCCTTCGGCGGGCCGTGGATCGACGTCCAGACGGCGCCGCCCGCGCCGACGGCCGTCGGCGCGGCGAGCTACGGGAACGAGTCCGGCGACCCCGGCCCGTTCCGCTACCTCGACCCGGCGCTCCCCAACGTCGACAAGATGGGGCCCGACTACGAGGCCGCGATCGTCGCCCGCACGCCGGCCGCCGCCGGCTGGATGGTCCTCCGCGACCGCGACTTCCTCCCCACCGACCCCGCCGTCCTCGGCCGCACGCTGCCGGCCACGACGCGCTACCCGAAGCGCGACGGCCCCGTGCTCGCCGTCGCCGCCCAGACCCGCGGCCTCCGCGCGCGTCTCGGCGCGCGCTGGATCGAAGACCTCCCCTTCGTCCCCGAGGTCGGCCGCGAGGTCCCGCTCGATCACACGTCGGCGCAGGCGACCGTGTCGGGCGAGCAGGCGCGCGGCGCGCTCCGCGTGTGGGGCCACGGCCATGCGGCCCGGGTCGAGGTCGAGCGGCCCGACCGGAGCCTCGTGCCCCTCGACCCGTCGTGGGCCGAG
>CAXRFJ010000533.1:0-3465 GCA_964229475.1 Rubrivirga sp. | reverse complement strand
GGCAACCGGCGGAAGCCGGAGCAGGTCGCCCGGGGCCTCGACATCCGGCCGCGGGAGGACATCCGGCCGCGGGAGCCGGTCGAACCGGAGCGGACGCGCGGGCTCGTGGAGGTCCGGGTAGGGGAGCCACCGGTCGCGGAGCTCGAACGGGTCGGTGTCGCGGAGGCCGTTCGGCAGGCCCGGCGCGTCGCGGAAGCGGTCGCCGCGGGACCGGTCGAGGAAGCGCTCCAGGTCCGCCGCGGCGACGCGGTCGGCGACGTCGTCGCAGAGGTTCGGCATCGGGACCGGCTCGGGCCCGCTGAGCTCGAGGCCGGGCATCGGGACGGGCGCGACGTCGGGCGTCAGCGGGACGGCCATGTCGGCGCCGCGGCCGCAGTCGCGCGGAACGAGGGCCGTCGGCGGCTCGGGCCGCGGCGCCTCGGGGAGGAGGCGGAGGTCCTGCGCGCTGGCGGTCGCGCCGAGGGCGAGAGCGGAGAGGGCGAGCGCGCGCATGGGTCAGCTGGGCTGGTCGGTGGTGTCCAGCGCGCCCCCGAGGCCGAGGGCCTCGGCGAGGCGGGCGTCGTAGCCGTACGGGTCGGCGTAGACCTGGAGCGAGCCGTCGGCCTCGGCCCACGCCGTGAAGTAGGTGAAGTGGCTCAGGAACGGCTGCGCCAGGCGGACGCCCCGCCGCGGGCCGCCGCGCCACGACCGCGTCGCCTCGCCCGCCTCCCAGCCGTTGACGGTCGTCAGGAGGTACTCCGCCAGCCGGTCCGGCGCGCCGGCCTGGACGCAGCCGCTCGACATCGACGAGCCGGCGCCGTCGGCGAACGTGTACCGCTTGTTCGTGTCGTGGATGAGGATGGCGTACGGGTTGTGCATCAGGAATTTGACGCGCCCGAGCGGGTTCGCCGGGCCCGGCCGCTGGACGAACCGGAACTCGCCGACCGAGACGGAATCCCACGGCACGAGCCGGCTGTCGACCGGCGCGCCGTTGCGGTACACCTCGAACCCCTGGCGCCACAGCGCGAGGCTGTCGCGGACGGCCATCGGGAACACGTTGGCCGCGGCGAGCGAGCGCGGGACGTACCACGCCGGCTGGAACTCGACGGTGTGGATGGAATCGGTGATGACCGGCGTCGTCCACCCGGCCGTCTGCGCGTTCCCGATGTTGACGGGCATCCGGAGCGGCTCGTCGTACGGCGCGCGGAGGTCGGTGGCGCCCGAGTCGCGGCGCATCACGCGCAGCTCGAAGGCCGGGAGGTTGACCCACACGAAGTGGTCGCCGAGGTCGTCGGGGAGCCACCGCCAGCGCTCGAGGTTGAGGACGAGCCGGTCGCGGAGCGGGCCGAGGTCGGCGTTGAGCGCCGCCGTCGCCGCGGCGTCGAGGACGGCGTCGGCCGTCAGGCCCTGGGCGGCCTCGAAGCGGCCGAGCGCGGCGGCCAGCGAGTCGTCGTAGACGTAGGCGTCGGGGCGGGCCCAGGCGTCGAGCGTGTCGGCGGGGAGGTAGCCCCAGGCGGTCAGTCGGTCGCGGAGGTGCGGGACGCGGACCGACCGCTGGCCGGGCGCGAGGTCGGCGCCGGCGGGGATCGGGGCGAGGTCGGCCTGGAGCGCGGCGAGGCGGGCGCGGAGGCGGCGGTAGCCGGCGTGCGGCGGGCGGAGCGCGTCGAGCGCCTCGGCGACGGCCCGCGCGTCGGACGCCTCGACGGCCGCGACGAGCGCGTCGAAGCCGGCGCCGGTCGAGTCGCGGAGGGTGGGGAACCACGAGTGCGAATAGAGCCGGCGCGGGTCGGTGCGCCGGCCCCGGAGCGCGTCGCCGAAGCGGAGGAGGCCGTCGGTGAGGGCGAGGTCGAGCGCGGCGAGGCGGGCCGGGCGCGGGTCGGCGAGCGTGTCGCGGGCCTCGCCGTCGAGCGCGGCCCACGCGCGGTCGGCCGTTTCGAGGGCCTGGCGGAGCGACGGGAGCGCGTCGGCGTGGACCTCGTCGGGCGTCACGCCGTCGGCGGGCGCGGCGTCGAGGAGGCGGGCGAGGGCGGCGCGGGCGCGGGCGTCGGCCCAGACGAGGCGCGGGCGCTCGTAGACGCCGGGCGTGGCCGGGTGGAGTTGGGCGTCGCCGAGGCGGGCCTGGACGGCCTCGGCGACCTCCTGGGCCGCCGGCTCGGCGACCTCCTCGGGTCCGAACCAGCCGTCGAAGATCCCCCACGCGAGCAGGACGGTGAGGGCGAGCGGGTGCAACAGAGACGTCACAGACAGAATCGATCGGGGACTCGGACGCTAACGCCGTGCGAGGCGCAAACGTACGCCGGCGCCCGTCGTGTCGGCAGTGTCCGACGGCGTGCCCTGCCGCTGGCGGGCCGTGTCGCGCGGGGCGACGGGCGGCACCTGCGCCGAGTCGGCCGGGGCGTCGGGCGTCTCCGACTCATCGGCCTCGTCCTCGGTTTCGGGCACGTCCTCGTCCCCGATCGTGTCGGCGATGAGCGTGGCGAGGACGGCGCCCCGTGGGTCCGGCCGCTCCAGCCCGAGCGCGTCGGCCAGCCGGCCGTCGCGGGCGTAGACGTCGTCGTAGACGCGGAGCCGGCCGTCGGGGTCGACCTCGGCCGTGAAGTAGACGAGGTGGACCGGCACGGGCCGCTCGACCCGGACCGTCTGCGTCGGCCACCACGAGCCCCGGAAGATCTCGGCGACGCGCTCCTCGGTCCACCCGTTCGTCCGCGGGAGGAGCGCGCGGGCGAGCGCCTCGGGGTCCCCGGCGCGGACGCACCCGTGCGAGCGGGCGCGGTCGTCGACGCCGAACGCCCACTTCGTCGGCGTGTCGTGGACGTAGACGGCGTGGTCGTTGGGGAACAGGAATTTGACGCGGCCCATCGCATTGCCCGGCCCGGGCGCGCGCTCGAGGACCCCCTTCACGTAGCCGTACGACTCGCGCTGGATGGAGGCGGGCACGATCCACGTCGGGTTGAACACGATCGTCTCGAGCGTGTCGGTAAAGGCCGGCGTCTGCCAGTCCCGTGCGCCGACGACGGTCACGAACCGGGTCGCCTCGGTCCAGTCGTCGGAGGGCCAGGCGCCGGGCGCGCGCTCGCGGACGGCCAGCTCGAAGCGCGGCACGTTGACCCAGAGGTGAAGGCTGCCGAGGTCGGCGGGGAGCCAGCGCCAGCGCTCGAGGTTGAGCGCGAGGAGCGGGACGAGCTCGGGCCGGCGGACGTTGAGCGCCTCGCGCGTCGCGCGGTCGAGGCGGCCCGTGGCGGCGAGGCCGCGGGCGCGCTGGAGGGCGCGGAGCGCGTCGGCGAGGCCGGCGTCGAACCGGGCCGGCGCGTCGGTCGCGGGCGCGGCGCCCTCGGCGGCGAGCCGCTCGCGGAGGTGGGCGACGGCGAGGCCGGAGTCGCCGGGCGCGAGGTCGCGGTCGAGCACGAGCTCCGGGCGGTCCCGGAGGTCGAGCTCGCGGGCGAGCGCGGCGCGGAGGCGGCGGTAGCCCGGGTGCTGCGGGCGGAG
>CAXRFJ010000532.1:0-12862 GCA_964229475.1 Rubrivirga sp. | reverse complement strand
AGGGAGACGAGGACGAGGAGGCGGCGGGGCATGGAGAGTGCGAGGGGGCTCGCGGGTACCTCCGCCGTTCCGTCCCAGAGAGGGGCACGCGCCGTCGTCGCCCCCGGCCGGCCGCCGTCGTGGGCCCCGCCCGCCGCGCCGACGCCCCCCGCCGCGGTGCCGAGGCGGAGGGCGGACTCACACGCCTCGGCTACAGCGGGCTCGTCCCCGCGCCGGCGGCGACGAAGTCGAGTGCCCAGGGCGTCAGGTTCGTCATCGTGATGGTGAAGTAGCCGAGCGGCGTCCGGTCGCCGAGGTCGAGGCGGACCTCGACGGCGCTGTTCGTGCGGACCGAGTCGGTAAAGTGGAAAACGAGCTGGGCGACGGGCGCCAGCGTGCTGGTTTCGGTGCCGAAGGCGATGAACGCGTCCGTCAGCTCAACGCGGAGGCCCAGGTCGACGGGCACCCCGGGCGTGAGGTCGAACCGGCGGCGGACGACGTCGTCGCGGAGGTAGAGCACCTCGCCGCCCGTGACCGTCGGCGCGTCGCCGGTGTCCTGCACGCCGACGACGAGGCTCCGGCTGCCCGGCGTCCCGGCCACGACCCGCACGCTGCCCGTCGTCGCGATGCCGGACGGGTCCTCGACCACGTAGACGGCGTCGGTGGAGAACTGGGCGCCGGGGCCGAACAGGAGCCCGCGCCCGTTCGGGGTGCGGAGGCCGCCTGCGCGGAACGAGGCCGTCAGCGGCGGGCCGCTCGGCACGAGCTCGGTCCCCGCGCCGCTCGTCGAGTACAGCGAGCCGACGGCGGAGACGCCATAGGTGCTGCACGAACGGCCCCGCGCGCAGCGGATCTCCATCGTCCCGGCGTCCGCCGAGTAGAGGCCGTTCGGGTCGGCCATGCCCAGCCACGCGGGGCGGGAGGGAGGGGCAGCCGCGAACGTGGAGGTCTCCTCGCCGAACGCGATGAAGCCCATGTCCTCGACGCCGAACTGGGCGTCGGTCGTCTGCATCTGCGCCTCCGCGAACACGGCCGGGATCGCGGTCTCCACCTGCGCGATGGCCACGGCGACGGCGTCGCCCTGAACCGTCGCGCCCTCGATCTGGATCATCACGCCGTCCGGGTCGGCCGTGCGGAAGGCCACGACGGCGACGAGGGCCGAGTCGAGGAAGGCGCTCCCCGGCCGCTCGAGCCGGCCGGAGAACGCGAGGCCGGCCAGTTCGAGCGGCCCCTCGTCACCCCACAGCCGCGCGACGCGCCGGCTGACGGGCGTGCCCGGCGCGACGACCGCCGAGTCCAGGAACGCGACGCCGCCGCCGGGCAGGAAGTCGAGGACGTACACCTTCCGCGCGCGGGCGGCCTGGCCCGCGGTCCCGAACCGGAGGTCGGCGAACTGGCCGTTAACGGTCCGGAGGTCGACCGCGACCGAGTCCAGGAAGCCACTGGCGAGGCTGCCCGTGGCGCCGGCCTCGAACCGGTCGGTGCCGGTCGCGAACGGCGAGACGCCCTGGGGGAACGCGTAGGACACGCCGCGGACCTCCTGGAGGCACGAGAGGAGCGCGGCGTACGTCGAGCCGCCGGACACGCCGAGCCCGCCGCCGACGGGCGCGAGGGTCGAGCCGCGGCGGCCCTCGTGCTGGAACCCGGCGAACGCGGGCGCGGCCACGCGGCAGCCCTCGCGCTCGGCCGCGGCGTCGGCCCGCGGCGCCCCGAGGCGGGCCGCCTCGGTGGTCTCGCCGACGAGGCGGACGTCGAGCGGGCCGTCGGTCAGCTTCGTCAGCGTCTGGGCCGCCGTGCGGGTGCCGTCGGGCATCCGGAGGCGCCACAGGTAGACGCCCGCGGCGAGGTCGGGCTCGACCGCGACGCGGCGGCCGAGGACGTTGTAGACCTCGAGCGCCGGCCCGTCCGGGCCGGGCGCGGCGTCGTGGACGACCGTCAGCGGGCCGGCGGCGAGCGGGTTCGGGTAGGCGCGCTGGGCGTCGGCGGCGGAGGCCAGGGCGAGCGTGAGCGCGAGGAGCAGGGCGAGGCGCATGGGTCCGGCGGAGGGTGTCCGCCTCCCATGCGACGCCCGCGCCCCTCGAGGATCACGCCGTCTTCGGGTGGCGGCGCCCGGCCCGCGGCCCGACCTTTCCGGCGATGCGAGACCTCCCGCCCGTGACCCACCCGTACTCCACCCTCGCCGCCGGCTACGACGCCGTCATGGCCCACGTCGACTACCCGATGTGGGCGGCCTACGCGCAGGGGCTCATCCGCAAACACCGGCCGGGCGCGCGGTCCGTGGTCGAGCTGGGGTGCGGGACCGGCACGTTCGCCGTCGCGCTCCAGCCGTTCGGCCCGCCGCCCGAGGGCTACGCCTACCGCGCCTACGACGGCTCCGAGGCCATGGTCGCGGTCGCCCGCGAGACGGCCCGCCGCGCCGGCCGGCCGATCCCGTTCGACGTCCTCCCGTTCGGCGAGCCCGTGCCCGGCCCGCCGGCCGATGTGGTCGTGCTCCTGTACGACGGCCTGAACTACCTCCTCGACCTCGACGCCGTCACCGGCCTCCTCCGGACCGTCCGCGACGCGCTCGCGCCCGGCGGCGTCGCCGTCGTCGACCAGTCGACGCCGGTGAACTCGGAGACGCACGCGGCCGGGGGGTTCGACGACGCGGGCGAGACCGACGCGTTCTCGTACCTCCGCACGAGCGAGTACGACGCCGACCGCCGCCTCCACACGACGACGTTCGACCTCACGCTGCCGGACGGGCGCACTGTCGTCGAGCGCCACGTCCAGCGGGCGTACACCCGCGAGGAGGTCGCCGGGGCCGTCGAGGCGGCCGGCCTCGTCGCGGTCGCGGCCTACGACGGGTTCGAGGACGCGCCCGCCGACGACGACTCGGAGCGCGTCCACTGGGTCCTGCGTCGGGCGACGCCCCAGGGCCGCCCGGCGTAGCTTGGCGGTCCCCCCGCCGCCCGCCGTGGACCCCGCCGTCGACCCCGTCCCCGCCCCCGCCGCGCCGCCGTCCGCCGGCGCCCCGCGCGAGCGCCCGCTCGTCGAGCTCCGCAACGTGGCCGCCAGCTACGTCGACCCCTCCGGCGCCCGCGTCGACGTCGCCTCCGACCTCAACCTGACGATGCGGCCAGGCGAGATGGCCTACCTCATCGGCCCGACCGGGAGCGGGAAGTCGACCATCATGAAGCTCCTCTACATGGACGTCAAGCCCGAGTACGGGCTCGTCCGCGTGGGGCCGTACCAGTCGGACTCGACGAAGGAGAAGGACATCCCGCTGCTCCGGCGGATGCTGGGGATCGTGTTCCAGGACTTCCAGCTGCTCCCCGACCGGAGCGCCTACGACAACGTCGCGTTCGCGCTCTACGCGACCGGCGTGCGGGGGAAGGAGGTCAAGGAGCGGGCGCTCAGCGCGCTCGCGCAGGTCGGGCTGGGCCACCGCGCGAAGGCCCGGCCGAGCGAGATGTCGGGCGGCGAGCAGCAGCGGGCCTGCATCGCCCGCGCCCTCGTCAACCACCCGCGCCTGCTCCTCGCCGACGAGCCGACGGGCAACCTCGACCCCCGCGTGGCCGACGAGATCCAGAAGCTGCTCGTCAAGGTCAACCGCCAGGGGACGGCGCTGCTGATGGCGACGCACGACTACCGGCTCGTCAAGGCGTTCCCGGCGCGGACGCTCGCGCTCGTGCGGGGGCGGCTCATCGAGGTCGACCCGGCCTCGCTCTAGTGCGCCGCGCGCTGCCGGTCCTCCTGGCCGCGCTCGCGCTCGGCGCGTGCGGCGACGGCGCGCCCCCCGAGCCGGCCGCCCCGGCGGGGGCGCCCGCCTCGGTGGACCTGGGGGCCGTCCAGTCGTCGTTCGACCGGTGCCTGGAGGGTGAGGTGGCGGCGGGCGTCGCCCGGCTCGACTCGGTGCTGGCGGCCGCGCCCGGGGCGCCCGATGCGCTCGTCGCCCGCGGCCTCTGCCGCTGGGCGGGCTGGGACGACGGCGGCGACCTCGAGCAGGTCCGCCAGGCCTACGCCGACCTCACGGCGGCCATCGAGGCGATCGAGGCCGGCACGCCCGCGCGCGGGACCCCGCTCGCCGACGTCTACGCCCACCGGGCGTTCGTGGCCCAGGCCCTCGACGACGGCTGGGTCCGGACGCTGGAGGACCTCGACCGGGCCGTGGCCCTCGACCCCGAGGAGCGGCGGCACGTCCTCGACCGCGGCGTCGTCCACTCGTACGCCGGCGACAGCGCCGCGGCCCGCCGCGACCTCCGCCACTACCTCGCCCTCGCCGACTCGGCCGAGGCCCGCGACGACGACCCGCCCAGCGACGCCCAGCGGTCCGTGGTCGAGTCGCTGCTCGGCGACCTCGGCGCCGGCCCCGGCGGCGCGCCCGGCGCGGCCCGCTGAGGCGCCGGGGCGGCCGGCCCCGGTGAGCCCCCGCGAGGACTCCGGGACGAGCGCGTGAACTCCGGGGCGGGGGCGCGGCCGTACGCGCGGGCGCACGCGAGGCGGGCGCCGGCCGTGACCTCCCCGTGCTGGACATCGGCCCTATCTTCGCGCCTTCTCACCCACATCCGGCCCATCGCCACATGGAGCTCCTCTCCGCCGTCATCGACGCCATCAACAACGTGCTCCGGTGGCCGCTGGTCATCGGCCTGCTCGGGACCGGCCTCTTCCTGACGATCCGCCTCGGGTTCGTCCAGTTCCGCCGCCTCGGGCACGGGTTCGCCGTCGCCACGGGGCGCTACGACGACCCCGACGAGCCCGGCGACGTCAGCCACTTCCAGGCGCTCACGACGGCGCTCTCGGCGACGGTCGGCGTCGGCAACATCGCGGGCGTGGCGCTGGCGATCCACATCGGCGGGCCCGGCGCGCTCTTCTGGATGTGGATCACGGCGCTCCTCGGCATGGCGACGAAGTACTCCGAGGTCACGCTCGCCCAGCAGTACCGCGACGTCCACCAGGACGAGGACGGGAAGGCCTGGGAGGGCTCCGTCTCGGGCGGCCCGATGTACTACATCGAGCGCGGGCTCGGGAAGAACTGGAAGCCCGTGGCCATGTTCTTCGCCTTCGCCCTCATGATCACGTCGTTCATGACGGGCAACGCGGTCCAGGCCAACACGGTCGCCACGCAGGTCTTCGACTCGTTCGGCGTCGACCCCTGGATCACGGGGCTCATCACGGCCACGATCGTCGGCGTCGTGATCCTGGGCGGGATCAGCCGGATCGGCAAGGTCACGAGCATCATCGCCCCGGTGATGGCGGCCGTCTACGTGCTCGGCGCCCTGACGATCCTGGTCCTCAACATCGGCGAGGTCCCGGCGGCGTTCGGGCGGATCTTCAGCGAGGCCTTCAACCCGACCTCGGGCGTGGCCGGCACGGGCGCGGGCGTGTTCCTCCTGACGATGCTCTACGGCGTCCAGCGCGGCCTCTTCTCGAACGAGGCCGGTCAGGGCTCGGCGCCCATCGCCCACTCGGCGGCCAAGACCGACGAGCCCGTCTCCGAGGGCGTCGTCGCGCTCCTCGAGCCGTTCATCGACACGATCATCATCTGCACGATGACGGGCCTCGTGCTCGTCACCACGGGCGCGTTCGAGGCCACGGCCCCGGCGGCCATCGACCTCCAGGCCTCCAACGTCTCGATCGTCGAGGGCGACCGCGAGGCGGGCTTCACCGTCTACCAGGGCGCCGACCCCATCGCGTACAACGAGGGGATCCCGCAGGCCCTCGACGGCCCGCGCATCGGCCGGTTCAACGTGGGCGTCGACACGCTCTACGTCGACGAGGCGCAGACGCAGCTGTTCACGGGCACCGTCGACCCCGAGACGCGGACGGTCCTCGACGCCGACGGCAACGTGCTCCAGACGGTCTACGGCAACACGGTCCGGACGAGCGCCCCGCTCACGACGCTGGCGTTCGAGCGCGGGCTCGGCCAGATCGGCCTGGGCGGCCTCGGCCGCTACATTGTCCTGATCTCGGTGATCCTGTTCGCCGTCTCGACGTCGATCTCGTGGAGCTACTACGGCGACCGCTGCGCGAACTACCTGTTCGGGCCGGGGGCCATCCTCCCGTTCAAGGGCGTGTTCGTGGTCATGCACTTCGTCGGCGCCGTCCTCGCGGTGACCACGATCTGGGACCTCGGCGACGTGGCCCTCTCGCTGGTCACGCTCCCGAACGTCCTCGCGCTCCTGCTCCTCTCGCCGGTCCTCAAGAAGCTGACCGACAGCTACTTCGAGCGCCGGCCGTGGGAGCAGAACGAGCTCGACCACAAGCGGGCCGTCGAGGAGGGCCGGCTGAAGCGGTAGGGCGGGCATGAGGGAAGGGGCACGGGGCAAGAGTCCCCGGCTCACTTCCTGCCCCATGCCTCGTGCCTCATCTCCCTTGCCCCTCCCATGCTGACCGTCGTTGACCACCCGCTCCTCAAGCGCGCGCTGACCACGCTCCGCGACGCCGCCACGCCCTACGGCGAGTTCCGGCGGACGCTCTCGGACGTCTCGTCCATCCTGGCCTACGAGGCCCTCCGCGACCTGCCGGTCGAGGAGGCGACCGTCCAGACGCCGCTCGAGGAGACGGCCGGCTACCGGCTGGCCCGGGAGGTCGTCGTGATCCCGGTGCTCCGGGCCGGCCTCGGGCTGGTCGACGGGTTCGTCCGCTACGTGCCCGAGGCGCGGGTGGGCCACCTCGGGATGTACCGCGACGAGCAGAGCCACGAGCCGGTCGACTACTACTCGAACGTGCCGCCGCAGGTGCGCGACGCCCGCGTGTTCGTCGTGGACCCGATGCTGGCGACGGGCGGGAGCGCGGCCGGGGCCATCAACCACCTCAAGCGCCGCGGCGCGACGGACCTCACGTTCGTCTGCCTCGTGGCGGCGCCGGAGGGCGTGGCCCGGCTCGAGGAGTACCACCCGGACGTCCCGATCGTGGCCGCCGCGCTCGACCGCCAGCTCGACGAGAACGCCTTCATTCGCCCCGGCCTCGGCGACGCCGGCGACCGCATCTTCGGAACATGACTCGACTCGCTCTGCTGGCCGACGCCGACCCCGTCCGCCTCCCGGGGCGCTGGGCGAGCCTGCTCGTCGCGCTGCTCGTGGCGCTGGCGCCGGCCGTCGGGGCGCAGGACGCGGCCGCCCCGCTCCAGCCCGACACGGCGGCCGTCGAGGCGCCGGTCACGCTCGCCGGCGCGCCGGCCGGCGCCGCGCCGGACTCCGCCACGGCCCCGCTCCCGGTCGCGCCCGAGGCCGCGCCCCCCGCGGAGGCCGAGGCGGCGGGCACGCCGGACGTGGGGTGGCTCTCCATCGTGCCCGCCCTGCTGGCGATCGCGGCGGCGCTCGTGTTCCGCCAGGTCATCGTGGCCCTGTTCCTGGGCGTCTGGGTGGGCGCCTGGATCGTCTCCGGCGACCCGCTCTTCGGGTGGGCGACCGGCCTGTTCGCCACCATCCAGACCTACATCCTCGACGCGCTCGCCGACGACGACCACGCGGCCATCCTCCTGTTCTCGATGATGATCGGCGGGACGGTCGGGCTCATCCAGAAGAACGGCGGGACGGCGGCCATCGTCGAGACCGTCACGAAGTGGGCCCGGTCGGCCGGGCGCGGGCAGTTCGCGACGGCGGTCCTCGGCGTGGCCGTCTTCTTCGACGACTACGCCAACACGCTCATCGTCGGCGGCACGATGCGGCCGATCACCGACCGGCTCCGCGTGAGCCGCGAGAAGCTGGCCTACCTCGTCGACTCGACGGCGGCGCCCGTGGCCTGCCTCGCCTTCGTGACGACGTGGATCGGCTACGAGGTCGGGCTCATCGGCGACGCGGTGTCGCGGCTGCCGGGCTACAACGAGGCGCCGTATTCCATCTTCCTCGGGTCGATCCCGTACTCGTTCTACCCGCTCCTGGCGCTGTTCTTCGTGTTCGCGATCACGCTCACGAAGCGGGACTTCGGGCCGATGCTCAAGGCCGAGCGCCGCGCGCGCCAGACCGGCCAGCTGTTCCGGCCCGGCTCGACGGCCGAGGCGGCCCAGGCCGAGTCCGAGCTCCTCGACCCGCCGGCGGACGCGCCGAAGCGGCTGGTCAACGCGCTCCTCCCGATCGGCGTGCTCGTGGTCGGCGTGCTCATCGGCCTCTGGGTGACGGGCCGCGCGGCCGTGCTGGAGGCCGGCGACCCCGTCACGCTCCGGGCGGTCGTGGGCGAGGCCAACTCGTACGCGGCCATGATGTGGGCGTCGCTGGCGTCGGTCGTCGTGGCCGTCCTCCTGTCGGTCGGGCAGCGGATCCTGACGCTCGAGCAGGCCATGGACGCGTGGTTCGCGGGGATGCGCTCGATGCTGCTCGCGGTGATCATCCTGATCCTCGCGTGGGCGCTCTCGAACGTGAACGACGCGCTCGGCACGGCGACGTGGCTGACGAACCAGCTCTCGGGCGCGCTCGCCCCGGGTGTCGTGCCCGCGCTGGTGTTCCTGCTGGCCGCGGCGACGGCGTTCGCGACGGGCTCCTCGTGGGGCACGATGGGCATCCTCATGCCGCTCGTGATCCCGCTGGCGTGGGGCGTCCTCGCGGCCGATGGGCTCCACACGTCCGGCGACTACACCCACATCATCTACTCGACGGTCAGCGCGGTGCTGGCGGGGTCGGTGTGGGGCGACCACTGCTCGCCGATCTCGGACACGACGATCCTCTCGTCGCTGGCCTCGCAGTGCGACCACATCGACCACGTCCGGACGCAGCTCCCGTACGCGCTCACCGTCGGGGCCGTCGCGCTCCTGCTCGGGACGCTCCCGACGGGCTACAACGTGCCGTGGTGGGTGATGATGCCGATCTGCGCGGCCGTCCTGTTCGCCGTGGTCCGGTTCGTCGGGCAGCCCGTGGACGACCCCGAGGCGGTCTCGACGCCGGCCTAGGTGCCGGTCACACCGTACCACCTCGGCCCGGGCCTGCTCGTCAAGGCGGTCGCGCCGTCGCGCGTGTCGGTCTCCGCGTTCGTGCTGGCCAACGCCGTGATCGACGCGGAGTCGGTGGCGAACCTGCTCCTGGGCTGGCACCCGGTCCTCGCGACGCTGCACACGCTGGCGGGCGCGCTCGTCGTGGGCGCGGCGAGCGGCGCCCTCGTGGCGTGGGTCGGGCACCGGAGACGGTCCGCCTCGGCCGAGTGGAGGGCCGGCCCGGCGCTGGCGGGCGGGCTCCTCGGCGGGCTCGGGCAGACGGGGCTCGACGCCGTCATGCACGCGGACCTGCGACCGCTCCTGCCGGTCTCGGAGGCGAACCCGCTCTTGGGCGCGGTCGACCTCGGCCTGCTCCACGTCGCCTGCGTGGTGACCGGCGCGGTCGGGCTGGCGGTGCTGGGTATCCGCCGGTGGCGCGCCGCGGAGCGGAACCGGGCGGGGTAGGGCGCCGTCGCCGGGGCGTGGACCCGCTCTACCTCGACAACCACCTCCTGGCCGTCTCGAAGCCGCCCGGCCTCCTCACGCAGGCCGACCGGACCGGCGACCCGGACCTCCTCACGCTCGCGAAGGCGTACCTCAAGGCGCGGTTCGACAAGCCGGGCGACGTGTTCGTCGGCCTCGTCCACCGCCTCGACCGGCCGACGAGCGGGGTCATGATGCTCGCGCGGACCTCGAAGGCGGCCTCGCGCCTCAGCGACCAGTTCCGCCGGCGCGTCCCGGCGAAGCGCTACCTCGCGATCGCGCAGGGCGACCCCGGCGACGGCGGGGCGTGGACGGAGCGCGTCGGCGCCATCGACGCGGGCGGCGGGGGCAGCGTCGACGTGGTGCCGGTGGGGGAGGGGCAGCGCGCGGCGCTCCGCTACCGGACGCTCGCCCGCGAGGGCCGAGAGGCGCTCGTCGAGGTCGAGCTGCTCACCGGGCGGAAGCACCAGATCCGCGCCCAGCTGGCGGACCTCGGCGCCCCGGTCCTCGGGGACTTCCGGTACGGCCACCCGACCCCGTTCGCCGACGGCCACGGCATCGCCCTCCACGCCTACGCGCTCACGGTCGAGCACCCGACGCGGTCCGCGCCCGTCACCGTCGTCGCCCCGCCGCCCGCGGCGTGGGGCGGGCGGTTCGAGCGCGCCGTCCGCGACGCGCTGGCCTCGGTCGACGCGACCGAGAGCACGTGGTACGACTAGACTCGCAGCCCCCGCCCCTCCCCACCCCATGTCCCGCCCGACGCTCGACGCCATCGAAACGCGCGTGGCCGGTGCCCTCGTCGAGAAGGCCCTCGCCACGCCCGACCACTACCCGCTCACGCTCAACGCGCTCGTCGCGGCCTGCAACCAGAGGTCGTCGCGCGACCCCGTGATGGACCTGTCGGAGCGCGAGGTGCGGGAGGCGACGGACCGGCTCATGCGCCGCGGGCTGGCGGGGACCGCCTCCGGCGCCGGCCACCGCGTCGCCAAGTTCCGGCACAACCTCGACCGCGCGCTCGACCTGTCGCGCCGCGAGCTGGCCGCGCTGGCCGTGCTGATGCTCCGGGGCCCGCAGACGTCGGGCGAGATCCGCACCCGCACGAACCGCCTCGCCGACTTCACGAGTGTCGAGGACGCCGAGGAGGCCCTGTGGCTGCTGTCCGACCGCGAGGAGCCGCTCGTCGTCCGCCTCCCCCGCGAGCCGGGCCAGTCGGCCGACCGCTACGCCCACACGCTGTCGGGCGAGGTCGAGGTCGCCGCGCCGAGCGCCGACGCGGGAGAGGCCGAGGCCGTCGTCCCCGTCGCGGGCGGGCCCACGCTCGCCGAGCGCGTCGGCGCGCTGGAGGCCGAGGTCGAGCGCCTGCGTGCCGAGATGGAGGCGTTCCGGGCGCAGTTCGAATAGGGGAGGGGACGGCCGCCGGGCGGACGGCGGTCGGGCGGCCGCTCGCAACGGACGGCTCGGCCGGCCTCGGCACCGAGGCCGACAGGGGGGCGCGGAAGGGGCCTCGGGCGCCCGCCCCGGCGCAGGAGACGGCCCGCGGCCGCACGATCCCGACCCCCCGGCATCGCCCCATGCCCACGGGCCGGATCGTGTGACAAACCGGTGGCACCCGCCCCCCCGATCTTGGACCACATTGACTCCAGAGCCATGTCTCCGATCGGACCGACCAACATCGAACTCGCCGAGGCGCTCGACCAGATGGCCGAGGTCCTCGTCCGCCAGGGCGAGCCCAACCCCTACCGCGTCCAGGCCTACCTCCAGGCCGCGGCGATGGTGCGCGACCTCGACGAGCCCGTGGCGCGGCTCTACGGCGAGGGCGGGCGCGACGCCCTGACGTCGCTGCCGGGCATCGGCGTGAGCCTCGCCCACCACATCGCCCAGTACGTCGAGACGGGGCGGATCGGCCTCCGCGACCGCCTCCTCCGCACCGACGACCCCGCGACTCTCCTCGCCACCCTCCCGGGCGTGAGCGACCGCCTCGCGCGGCGGCTCGTCGACGAGCTCGGCATCGAGTCGCTCGCCGAGCTCGAGCGCGCCGCCCACGACGGCCGCCTCCAAGACCTCGACGGCGTCGGGCCGCGGACGACCGAGGCGATCCGGCTCCAGCTCAACTCGATCCTGAACCGCTCGGCCCGCCGCCGCGCGCGCCGGCTCCGCCGGCAGGTCGCCCAGCTGGCCGCCGCGAAGCGCCGCGCCGAGTCCGTCGCCGAGCAGGCCACGGAGGCGCAGGCCGAGGCCGCCGAGGCTCAGGCCGACGTCCCGGAGGAGCGGCCCACGGCGACGATCTACCCGCTCTTCCCGCCGGCGGCCGCCTAGCGACCGCCCTTCGTCGACGACGCCGCCCGCCTCGGCAGAGCGCCCGAGGCGGGCGGCGCCGCTCCGACGAGGGCGCTACGCCCCCTTGCGCTCCGCGAAGTCCAGGAACCGGTGGGCGAGCGTGCGGGCGAGGTCCGGCGTGTTGCCCCACGCCCGGTTGTTGCCGACGACGTTGAGCACGACGCCGGCCTCGACGGCCTGGTACATCAGCGCCGTCGCCTCGTCGATCATCCGCCGCGCGTCGCGCGTGTCGCTGAGGCCGGCGGCCGGGCCCTCGAACGGGTAGGCCCGCCGCCACGACTCGGCGTAGTCCATGTCGCGGGGCTGGACGAGCCGGAGCACGGCCTCGCCCGACCCCGACGTGAACCGCTCGTTCACGAGCCGCCACTGGTCGATGATCGGCGGGAGCCACTGCCAGTGCGAAAAGCAGAACCCGAGGTCGCGGTTCGCGAGCCACTCGAGGTAGGCCGGCGAGAGGAGGTGCGACGACCGGACTTCGAGGTGATAGGCCGCGTCGTTGGGCACCTCGGCGATGAACCGGTCCCACTCGGCCACGAACGCGTCGGGGTCGGGGCTCTCGGCGGCGCGCTCGTACGGCTGTTCGAGGATGACGCCCGCCAGCTTGACGCCGAGCTTCTTCTGCGCGGGCACGAGGAACTGGTCGGTAAAGAGTTTCGGGTCGAGGTAGTCCGGGTTCTCGACGTAGGCCCAGCGGCCGTCGACCTTCCGGCGGAGGCGGCGGGAGACGACCTGCTGCGGCGCCTTCAGCAGGAACCTCGCGTTGGCGGGCGAGGCGTCGGCGTAGTGCTCCAGCGTGAAGAGCTGCGGCGACGGCTTGCCGGTGGCCTCGACGAGCGGCCGGTAGTAGGTGAAGTCGATCTCGAGGACGCCGAAGTGGAGGAAGTAGTCCTCGACCGACGCCACGGGCAGGAGCCGCTCCTCGAAGGCCTGTCCGCCGATCGACTTTTTCCGCGTCGTGACCTCGCCGGCCCACACGTCGCGCGGGTAGACCTGGTCGATCCACGCCGCGTAGCGGTCCGACGCCGACCCGAAGCGGAGGACCGGGTGGATCCGGCGGAGGTCGAACCGGTCGGCCTCCGCGCGGCGGTCGGGGACGGGGCGGGGCACGCTCACGCGGTCGCCGAGGCGGGCTGGGGCGGGGCGTCGGTGGCCTCGCCGTCGCCGAGGCCGGGCGCC
>CAXRFJ010000531.1:0-6113 GCA_964229475.1 Rubrivirga sp. | reverse complement strand
TCGGCGGGGTCGTCGAGGAGGTACCACACGTGGAGGGCGTCCAGCGCGTCCCAGCCGCTCCACGGCGGGACGCCGGCGGCGGCGGCGTAGGCGGCCATGTCCCGCCCGTCGGCCGCGGGCACCGGGCGCGTGGTCTCGGGCGCCGGCGTCGCGTCGAGGTCGATGGCGACGAGGGCCGACGCGTCCGGCAGCCCGACGAAGCGGCAGTCGACGTCGGGGTGGGCCTCGGAGAGGCGGCGCCACTTGGCGACCTCCTCGGCCTGCGCCGTGAAGTAGAACACCTGCCGGCCCTGGCGGCACAGCCGGAGGACGGCCTCGACGATGGCCCCGGCCCGCTCGTCGTCGGAGTTGGCGAGGGCCTCGTCGAGGAGCAGCGGGAGCCGGACGCCGACCTCCTGCTGCTCGGCGAACGCGAGGCGGACGGCCAGCAGGAGCTGGAGCCGCGTGCCCGACGAGAGCTCGTCGAGGGCGTAGGCCCGGCCGCGGGCGGCGTCGAAGGCGCGGAACGTGCCGTCGGCGAACTCGAGGCGGAACCGGTCGTCGGTGATGTCGGCGAGGACCTCGCGGGCCCGCTTGAACACCTGCGGGAGGTGCTGGTCGCGCGTCTCCTCGGCCACGAACTCGGCGAGCGCGTGGCCCACGAGCGCGTCGGCCTGCTCGTCGTAGACGGCTTCGAGGGCGTCGAGGGCGCGCGCGTGCTCGGCCTGCGCCGAGGCCAGCTCGTGCCCGCGGCGGGCCTCGCCGACGAGCGTCTGGATGGCGGCCTTCTCCTCCAGCCACTCGTCGCGGCGGGCGGCGCGGGCCTCGGCGGCGGCGCGGGCCTCGGCGAGCGCGGCGGGGTCGAGGGCGGCGGCCTCGGCGTCGTGGCGGGCGTGGGCGCGGGCGCGGGCGGAGGCCTCCTCGGCGAGCGCGTGGGCGCGCGACGCCGCCTCGACGGCCGCCGTGTAGGCGGGGAGGTCGGCGCAGAGGGCGGCGACGTCGTCGGCCGCGGGCTCCTCCAGGCCGAGCCGGGCGAGGAGCGCGTCGCGGGCGGCCGTCGCCTCGTCGAGCGCCTCGGTCGCCACGCCGGCCGCGTCGTCGAGGCGGGCGACCTCGGCGCGGAGCCGGTCGCGCTCGGCCGTCTCGCGCCCGACGCGGGCGACGGTCCCGGCGGCGGTCGCGGCGTCCGTGGCGGGCTGGACCGGGACGCCGTCGAGCACGTGGTTGAACAGGTCGAGCGCCGTCTGGAGCGCGCCCTCGGCCCGCTCGCGGAGCGCGTCGGCGACGCCGAGGTCGCGGGCCGCCTCCTGCCACGCGAGCACGTTGCGGGCGAGCAGGTGGAGCCCCTCGGGCGTCTCGGGCACGTCGCAGCCGAGGCGCAGGCGGAGGTCGGCCGCCTCGGCGTCGATCACCGCCCGGTCGGCCTCGGTCGCCACGATGGCCCGCTCGATCTCGTCGACCGCGTCCTTCCAGAGCTGGCGCTCCTTCTGGTCGAGCAGCTGGCGCTCGAGCTCGTCGAGCCGCTTCTGGACGGTCGGGAGCGACCACCCCGTGGGGCCCGGGACGGGCAGCGCCTCGAACGCCTGCCGGGCCTTGGCCGCCGGGTGCTCCGTCGCCTCGGCCGTCCGCCCCAGGAGCACGGCGACCACCGCGAGGGCGACGGCGCCCGCGAGGAGCACGGAGGCCCACGGCGAGACCAGCACGCCGAGCGCGACGGCCCCGACGGCCAGCACGGCGGCGGCGATCCACACGGGCAGCGGCGGGAGGCCGGGCGGGCGGGCCTCGACGTCGGACGTCCGCGCGAGCCACCGGCGGAGGAGGTCGGCGGCGCGCGCGAGGTCGTCGCCCTCGTGATAGCGGACGGCGTTGAGGCGGCCCTTCGCCGCGAGCCGCTTGCCCTCCAGCTCCTCGACGCGCCCGCGGAGGCGCCCCGCGCGCTGGGCGAACGCCGCCACGTCACCGAGGGCGGCGACGTCGACGGTCGGCGCGGCCTCGATGTGGCCGCCGAGGGCCTCGCGGGCGCGGCGCTCGCGCTCGGCGGCGGCGGCCCGGCTGCTCTCCGCGGTCTCCAGCGCCCGCGTCGCGACCTCGACCTCCGTCGCCCGCGACCGGTGCTCGGCCTCCTCGGGCAGCGCGACGGCGTCCCAGCCGTGGTCGGCGAGCGCGGCGCGGGCGGCGGCGCGGCGGTCCTCGACGTCGGCCCGGCGGGCCTCGGCCTTGCGGACGGCGATGCCGAGGTCGTCGTAGCGCGCCTGCGTGTCGGGCGCGACGTGGGCCATGGCCTCGTCGAACTCGGCCACGACGCGGTCGGCGGCCTCGGCGGCGTCGGCGCGGTCGGCGGCCTCCTCGAGGAGCCGGTAGAGCTCCGCCAGCTCGGCCGCGTCGGCGGCCTCGGCGGCGCGCGTGGCGATCTCGTCGAGGTCGTGCTCGCGGGCGCGGAGCGCGTCGAGCTGGTGCTGGCGGGCCTGGACGGCGCGGGCGGCGTCCTCGGCCTCGGCCGTCGCCTTGAGCCGCTGCGTGGGGGCGGCCTTGAACCCGAGCCGGTCGCGCGCCGCGTCGAGGTCGACCCCCCCGGCCGCGTCCCTGCGGACGACGTCGGCGAACGCGTCGCCGTCGGCCTGCAGGAGGTCGGCGAGCGAGAGCTCGTAGCGGTCGCGGTACGACTTGTCGGGGAGGGGGAGCCGGTCGGCGGGCACGGCGCCGCGCTGGTAGCGCGCCTCGCCCGCGTCGAAGTCGACCCGCCAGTCGTCGCCGCCGACGTGGAACCGGGCGGAGTACGTCGGCCGCGCGCCGGCGACGGTCTCGGGCCACAGCACGCCGTGGATGGCGCGCGCGAGCGTCGTCTTGCCCTGCCCGTTCGGCCCGTACACGACGTTGACGCCGGGCCCGAGCTCGGGCGCCGCCAGCCCCGGCTGCGGGTGCCCGTAGAACGTGCGGACGGTGAGGGCGGTCAGGTCGAGGCGGTCCATGAGGGTGGGGGACGATGGACGGCGAGGGGGGGGCGGGGTCTGGGTCGCGCGAGCCGATTCGGCGCTCACAGCCGTGTCATCCTGAGCGGAGCCAAGGCTCTCAGGCGCGCACGGCGTCCGGGCGCCCTCCCAACCGTCGTGCGCGACGGGGATCCTCCGACTCGCTCCGCTCGCTCAGGAGGACACGATGGCGGTGGCGCGCTCATCCCGAGGCGCTGGCGGCGTCGGTCGGCACCGAGTCCTCCGCCTCGGGCGTGTCGCGGGTGGGGTCGGACGCCGTCGGAGGCGCGGGGGCGGCGGGCGCGGATGGCTCCGGCGCGGCGGACGGCGCCGGGGCGGGCGGCTCGGTCGACGGATCCCCCGAGGTGGGCGCGGCGGCGTCCGAGGGCCGCTGCGACAGGACCTCGTCGAGGAGGCGGTAGGTCTGGCGGCGGAGCCGGAGCACGGCCTCGGCGGCGAGGTCCGCGTCGAGGCGGTCGGAGCGCCCGAGCGGCTCGAAGACGCGCGCGCGCCGGGCCTGCTGGAGCGCCTCGACGCCACGGCGGATCAGGGCGAGGTCGCCCTCCGTCGGCTCCCCCCGCTCGAGCCGGCCCGCCAGCGCCGCGAGCGTGGCGACCGGTCCGCTGCCGGCGGCCCGCGCCTCCAGGTCGAGCGCCGGCCGCGCGTGGTCCTCGACGCGGTCGACGGCCACGACGAGCCCGCCGGACGCCGTCTCGCCCCCGTCGACCAGCTCCGACGCCACGCGCTCGACGGCGCGGTAGGCCGGCGTCCGGCCCTTGAGGGTGAGGCGGACGACCGCGCGGCGGACCGCGGGCGAGTCGGACCGGACGGCCTCGGCGTAGTCGCGGAGCACGCTGGCCGCCCGCTGGCGGACCTCGGTCGCGTCGGCAGCCCCGTCGAGGTCGACCGCGAGGGCGTCGTAGCGGACGGTCGCGAGCGGGACCATCTCGGCGGAGGCCCGCCCGTCCTCGGTGATCTCGACGAGCCACGCGCCGTGCTCGCCCGGCTCGCCGGGGTCGAGCGGCTGCGGCGAGCCGGGGTACAGCACGAGCTGGCCGTCGCGGCGCTCGGCGCGCGGGGCGTGGATGTGGCCGAGGAGCCACGCGCTCGCGCCCGTCGCCCACAGGTCGGCGAGGGCGACCGGCGCGTAGCGGCTCGCCGGCGCGTCGAGGTCGGCATGGACGACGCCCACGGCCGGCACGTCGCCGAGGTCGTCGGGCAGCGTCGCCAGCGGCGACGCGTGGACGTAGGGGCCGGCGAACGACCAGCCCCACACCCGGACCACCTCGCGCCCGCCCTTCTCGATGGCCGCCGACTCCCACGTCTCGCCCCGCCCCAGCACGCGGACCCCCTCCCCCACGGCCTCGGCGACCGACCCGAGCACGTCGTGGTCGTGGTTGCCGGCGACGGCCACGACGGGCACGCCGGCGTCGACGAGCCGGTGGAGCGCGCGCTCGAGCACGCCGAACGCCTCGAAGTACTTGTTGCTCTGGTCGGCCACGTCGCCCGTCAGCACGACGGCGTCGACGCGGCGCTCGATGGCCTGGTCGACGAGCGACCGGACGACGGCCTCGAGCGTGAGGGCCGGGTCGCCGGGCGGCACGCGGCTCGGGTACCGACCGAGGTGGAGGTCGCCGCTGACGAGGAGGCGGGCGCGCGGACCGGGCATGGCGTCGGGGGGGACGCCGGAATGTAGGGCCGGCAGGGGTTTGAACACGAACGGATCCGCGTTTTTCGCCCGCATCGCCCCGCCCGCCATCGTGGACTCTCGGGGAGACCGGGCGCCGGCCGGATCGCCACACGACATCGGGGGTTAGGTTGCCCAAACTGCGCTCCGACGCCCCGATGTCTCGACTCCTCCCGGCCCCCCTCGTCCTGCTGGCCGCGTTCGCCCTGGCCGGGCCTGCCGGCGCCCAGAGCGCCCGCCTCGGCGGCCCCGCGGCCGGGGTGGACCTGCCCGACCGGCCGCTCGTGGTGATGAACCTCGCCGCCCACCCGGACGACGAGGACGGCCTCACGATGGCCTACTACCGCGGCAACCAGGACGCCGCCGTCTACTCCGTCGTGTTCACCCGCGGCGAGGGCGGCCAGAACGAGGCCGGGCCGGACCTCTACGAGCGGCTCGGCGCCATCCGGACGGCCGAGACCGAGGCCGCCGCCCGGATCCTCGGCACGCGCGTGGTCTACCTCGACCGGTTCGACGTCGGGGTCTCGAAGCACGCCGCCGAGGCGTTCGACGAGTGGAGCCGCCCCCGCGCCGGATTCTGGGACACCGACGCGCCCCGCGAGGGCGCCGAGGCCGGCCGGGACGCGCTCGTGGCCGACGTCGTCCGCCTCGTCCGCCGCCTCAAGCCGGACGTCATGTTCACCAACCACGACACGACGACGGCCTGGCCCGACGCCCAGCACGGCCACCACCAGGCCGTCGGGATCTCGGCCTACGAGGCGTTCCACCTCGCCGCCGACCCGACGTACCGGCCCGAGCAGCTCGACGAGGAGGGCGTCGACCTGTGGCAGCCGAAGCGGCTGTTCCTCCGCACGGGCGGCTGGTCGGGCGAGACGCCGGCCGACGCCGACGTGACCGTCCCGGTCGGCGACGCGTGCGCGGCGACGGCCGCCCGCCCCGCCGAGTCCTGCGCCGACCGGGCCGTGGCCGCCGCCGCGCAGCACGTGAGCCAGGGGTTCGACACGTTCGCGCCGCGCTTCCGCCGCGAGACGACCTCCTTCCGCCTCCTCGCCGCCGCCGACGACGCGCCGCCGCTCCCGGCCGGCGCCACCGACCTCGCCGCCGGCCTCGCCCCGAACCCCGCCGCCGCCGACCTGGGGCTCGCCGCCCTCGTCGACGCCGGCCGGCTCCCGGGCCTCCACCTCGGCGTCTCGTCGGGCACGGTCGTCCCCAGCCAGTCGGTCTACGTCGAGCTCGGCGCGGTCCCGCCCGGGCACACGGTCACCGTCTTCCCGCCGCCGGGCGCCCCGACGCGCGGCCTGTTCGCCGCCGAGCCGGTGACGGCGGGCGATGGCCAGGCCCGCCTCCGCGTGCCGATCCCCATGGGCACGCCGCCGACGGCGCCCGCCTACCGCCAGCAGTACGGGACCGGGACCGGCGGCGCCCCGCTCCTCTACGAGGTCCGCGACGCCGACGGCGCGCGCGTGGCCGGCGGCCGG
>CAXRFJ010000530.1:0-2332 GCA_964229475.1 Rubrivirga sp. | reverse complement strand
CTCGGGTCGCTCTACGAGCGGGGCCTGGGCGTCGTCGCCGACCTCGGGGAGGCCGCCCGGCTCTACGCGCTCGCCGCGGCGCAGGAGCACGCGCCGGCCCAGGCCAACCTCGGCGCGCTCACCGAGGCCGGCCGCGGCGTCCCCGCCGACGCCGCTCGCGCGGCCGACCTGTACGAGCGGGCCGCCCTCGCGGGCCACGCCGGCGCGATGGTCCGCCTCGGCGTGCTCCTCCACGACGGCCGCGGCGTCGCCGCCGACCCCGCCGCCGCCCGCCGGTGGCTCCAGCGCGCCGCCGACCTCGGCCAGCCCCTCGCGCCCGCGCTCCTCGCCGCGATGGACTGAGCGGGCGGGGGAGGGCTAGACTCCGGCGTGCCCCTCGCCCCCCCGTCTCCCGAGCCCGTCCGCGTCGCGATGTGGAGCGGGCCGCGCAACCTCTCGACCGCCCTCATGCGGTCGTGGGGCAGCCGGCCCGACACCGCCGTCGTCGACGAGCCCCTGTACGCGGTCTACCTCGCCGCGACCGGCCTCGACCACCCCGGCCGCGACGCCGTGCTGGCGAGCCAGCCCTCGCGCTGGGAAGCCGTGGCCGCGACCCTCGCGGGCCCGGTCCCGGGCGGGGCGCGGGTCTGGTACCAGAAGCACAGGGCCCACCACCTGCTCCCGCACGTGGGCCGCGACTGGCTCGACGACGCGAGCTTCCGCCACGCGTTCCTGATCCGCGACCCGGCCGCCATGGTCGTGTCGCTCGACAAGGTCACGCCCGACCCGACGCTCGCCGACACGGGCCTCCCGCAGCAGGTCGAGCTGTTCGACCGGATGGCTCAGCGCGACGGTGCCGCTCCGCCCGTCATCGACGCAGCCGACGTGCTCCGCGGCCCGGAGGCCACGCTCCGCGCCCTCTGCGCCCGCCTCGGCGTCCCGTTCGACCCGGCCATGCTGTCGTGGGCGCCCGGCCCGCGCGCCACCGACGGCGCCTGGGCGCCGCACTGGTACGCCTCCGTCGAGCGCTCGACCGGCTTCGCCCCGCCGCGCGCCGAGGCCGCCGAGGTGCCGGACCGGCTGGCGCCGCTCGTCGACGCGTGCCGCCCCCTCTACGACGCCCTCGCCTCTCACCGCCTCGCCTGATGCTCCAGCAGTACGACCCCCGCAACGCCGACCTCGTCGTCAACGTCGGCGGCCGGCTCGTCCACCGCGACGAGGCCGGCGTCTCGCCGTTCGACTCGCTCGTCCAGGGTGGCGACGGCGTGTGGGAAGGGCTCCGCCTCTACGACGGGAAGATCTTCCGCCTCACCGAGCACCTCGACCGGCTCGTCGACTCGGCCAAGGCCATCGCCATCGAGGGCGTCCCGAGCCGCGACGAGATCGTCGGGGAGATCCGGAAGACGCTGGAGGCCAACGGGATGCGCGACGGCGTTCACATCCGGCTGACGCTCTCGCGGGGGACGAAGATCACGTCCGGCATGGACCCCCGGCTCAACCAGTCCGGCCCCACGCTCATCGTCCTGCCCGAGTGGAAGGCGCCGGTCTACGACAAGGGCGGGCTGACGCTCCAGACGTCGTCGGTGCGGCGCTTCCCGCCCGACTGCCTCGACCCGAAGATCCACTCGAACAACCTGCTCCAGTCGATCCTCGCCAAGATCGAGGCCAATGCGGCCGGCGCCGACGCGGCGCTCCTCCTCGACCGCGACGGGTTCCTCGCCGAGTGCAACGGGACGCACGTCTTCCTCGTCCGCCGCGGCGAGGTCCTCACGAGCCACACCGACGCCTGCCCCGAGGGCATCACCCGGCAGACGGTCCTCGACCTCTGCGCCGCCCACGGCGTCCCGGCGCGGACGGCGCGGCTCTCGCTCCCCGAGGCCTACCGCGCCGACGAGATGTTCTGCACCGGGACGATGGGCGAGCTGGCGGCCGTCACCCGCCTCGACGGCCGGACGATCGGGGACGGCTCGGTGGGGGAGATGACGCGGCGGCTCACGGACCTGTTCACGGCCGAGGTGGCCGCCAGCGGCGAGCCGATCCTCGACTGAGTCGGCCCGTCTCGGCGCCGAGGCGGCCGAGGCCGCCTGCGCTATTCGCCCTCCCACTCGCGGTACGCCACGCGCTCCAGGTCGTACGCCGGCGGCGCGTCCGGCAGGTGCGCCGTGAGCGCGGGCGACGGCGGGAGGAACCGGACCGTCGGCGCGACGGCGAAGTGGACCGACCCGCCCGCGACGACGTTGCCGTAGAGCGTCGAGGCCCCGAGGAACGTGATCGCGTCGTTGCTGACGAACTGGCCCTGCACGTCGCCGACGCCGTTGAAGACGATGGGGCCGTCGACGTAGAACGCCACGCG
>CAXRFJ010000529.1:0-2992 GCA_964229475.1 Rubrivirga sp. | reverse complement strand
CGATCGAGTTGGTGCCGGGCGTGTCGACGAGGGCGAGGCTCTCGAGGAGTGGGTGCTCGAGGTGCCGCTCGGTGATGAACTCGCCGCGCCGGTGGGTCGCCTCGGCGTCGCCGTGGCGGAGGACCGTGATCTTGTCGGTTGTCGGGACCGGCCCCTCCTCCATGACCCGCCGGCCGAACAGCGCGTTGACGACGGTCGACTTGCCCACGTTGAACTCGCCGGCGACCACGAGCAGGAACAGCTCGTCGAGCGTCCGCGCGAGGTCGGCGAGGCGGCGGCGCGTGTCGTCGGGGGCGTCGGCCCGGTCGAGGAGGCCGCCGAGGTCGGCGAGGAGCGTGCGCTCGCGGTCGAGGAGGGCCTGGGCGGCCCGGGCGGGGGAGTCCATCGGGATGGGGAGCGTATGCGAAGAAGGTACTGGGCCGGCGTCCCTGGGGCTCCGCCGGGGCCGATTGGGCCCCGATTCCGGGGGGATTCGGCCGGGCGAACGGGACCCGCTTCGGAACCCCCGGGGCGGGGACGGCTTTGGAGGGGCCGAGCGGACGGCGCCTCGTCCGCTTCCCACCGCACTTCCCCCCGCAACTCCCTAGAGGCTCCCCACATGCTCAACGTGGCACTCGTCGGCCTGCTGGCCGGTTCGCTCGTCGTCGGCCCAACCGACGGCGACAAGGACAAGAAGAAAGACACCGCCAACGACTCGCCGCGCACCGAGGCGAACGCCGTCCCGGGCGTGTTCGAGACGGCCCACGCCGCCCAGTCCCCGGAGACGATCCAGGACACCTACGCCTTCGGCCGCTCCGTGACGGCCTCCCCGATCAAGTTCTGGGCGTCCTACGCCTGGGGCGAGGCCGAGAGCATCTGGGACGTCACGGGCCAGGACGGCGAGCTGTCGGTCGCGACGACCGACGGCGACATCGTCACGCAGCGCGTGAACGTCGGCGCGCAGGTCGACTTCCTCAACCTCCCGGTCGCCCGCATCGGCGCCGGTGCCAACCTCGTGATCGCCAAGAACGAGTTCCAGGCGGGGGAGGGGTCCTCGTCCCAGTTCACGAACGGCGTCGGCGACCTCGAGAGCGACTTCGGCCTCCAGGGCCTGAAGGTCTACGGCGAGGCCCGCGGCCCCGTCACCGGCATCCACGCCGGCTACGTCTTCGACTTCGGCAGCGAGCGCGAGTTCGGCGAGCAGGCCCGGGCCAACATCCCCGGCTTCGGTGAGCAGCCGCTCTCGATCAACGCCGAGGGCAACGTCACGGCCACGGCCCTCGTCGCCGGCGACGCCTCGTACCAGCCGCTCCTCCTCCCGACGACGCTCTCGAACTCGGACGGCCGCGACGCCATCAACGTCGGTCTCGACTTCGACTACCCGAGCGAGCGGTTCCGCCTCTTCGGCGGCGTCGACTACTACGCGCTCCAGGGCATCGAGGACGACCCGAACACGGCCGGCGACGAGTCGGCGCTCGACGGCGACGACATCTGGAACTTCGTCTTCGGCGGTGGCTTCCGGTTCAACATCTTCGAGATCGGCGCGGCCGCGCAGATCCAGACCCGCCATTCCAACCCGACGGTCGAGAGCATCGGCACGGTGAGCGGGATCGGCGGCCACGCCGGCACCCTCGCCCCGTACCTCCGCGTCTCCCCGCCCTCCATCCCGGCCTCGCTCTTCATCAAGGGCGCCGTGCAGGAGGAGTACACCGAGTTCGGCCTCGGCCTCGGCGGCTCCAACTCGGTGCAGCCGTCGATCGGCTTCACGGCCGGCCTCACGCTCGGCTTCAACTAGGCCCTCGCGGCCCAGGCCTCGGGGCCGTCCGGCAGCAGTCGGGCGGCCCCGTTTTGCGTATGCGCGCTCCCACTCTCGCCCTCGTCGCCCTGACCGGCCTCGCCGCCTGCGCCGGCGCGGACGAGGCCGCCCACCGCGGCCCCGCGGCGGTCCCGTCGGCCCGCGCCGTCGCCGCGCTGGCCGACACGCTCGCCGAGGCGCGCTCGACGACGCCACGCCGCGCCGCGATCCGCCGCGCGCTCGTCCGCGCCGGCGTCACGCCGTTCGGCGACGGCCGCCAGCAGGCGCGCTTCCAGACCGACCTCGGCGTCCCGCTCGTCGGCGGCTACGTCCCCGGCCGGCACCCGCTGGGCCGCGAGGACCTCGTCGTCCTCGGGACGCGCGCCGACGGGCCGGCCGTGCCGGCGGTGATCGAGGCGGCCCGCGTGCTCGCGCAGCGCGCCCAGTTCGCGGCCGTGCCCGAGCGGACCGTCGAGGTCGCGTTCTGGACCGGGGGCGACGGCGTCCGCCAGGTGCTCCGCAGCTCGCTGTGGCCGCGCGACCAGATCCGCGCCGTCGTGATCGCGGGCGGGGAGGGGCCGGCCACCGTCGACGGCGTCCCGGTCGTCCGGCTGGACATCGGCGCCGGCGGGGCCGAGCTCGCCGCCGCGCTCGTGCAGCGGACCGTCGAGGCCGCCCGCGTCCCCCCGCCGCCCTCCGACTCCCTCGCCACGCCCCCCGCCCGATGACGACCGCCTGGACCACCGACGTCGCCACCGACGACCCCGCGCGGGCCGTCCAGCTCACGCTGCTCTGGGGCCTCGACGGCGTCGCGCTCCGGACCGTGGACGGCGGGCGCGTCCCGGAGATCACCGAGGGGCCGCTCCGGCGCCGGCTCGAGGAAGCGGAGCTGGCCGTCGTCGCGCTCGACCCCGGCCTGTTCGAGGGCGCGTCGGCGTCGCGGGCGGTCTGGCTCAACGACCTCACCCGCCTCGACGACGTCGCGGCGTTCGCCCGCCGGTTCGGCTGCGACCTGATCCGCGTCGGCGCGCTCGCGGCGGCCGGCTTCGACGCCGACGCCGCGGCCGACGCGCTCCGCCAGGCGGGGGCGCGCGCGCAGCGGCTCGGGCTCCGGCGGGCGGTCCGCAACGAGTCCGGCACCGCCGTCGCGACCGGCGCCGACCTCGCCGCGCTGCTGGCGGCCGTCGGCCACGACGCCGTCGGCGCCGACTGGCGGCC
>CAXRFJ010000528.1:0-3789 GCA_964229475.1 Rubrivirga sp. | reverse complement strand
CGTGAGGGGGGCCGCCGTCGTGTGGGGCGCGGCGATGCTCGACGCGCTCCTCACGGGCGGCCCGGAGCCGGTCCAGCGCCTCTCGGTCACGCCGGCCGAGGCGGGCGCCGGCCTCCGGCTGACCGCCTCGTTCTAGCGCCGCCCGCCTCGGGCGGACGACGGGGCAGAAGTCGCGGGTCGGGAGGAGCTTGCGCGGAAGGCGCGGCGTAGGGCACCTTTGGCCTCCCCTCTCCTCGCCCGCCCATGCGCGTCGTCTCGACCAACGTCTACGTCGGCCCCAACCAGTACGCCCACTTCCCGGTCATCCGGCACACCATCGACCTCGGGCCGCTGGAGGACTACCCGACGCAGAAGCTCGACGGCTTCGTCGACCGGCTCTGCGAGGTGCTCCCGGGGCTCCACGAGCACGGGTGCTCGTACCGCGAGCCCGGCGGGTTCATCCGGCGGATGACGGAGGACGAGGGGACGTGGCTCGGCCACGTCTGGGAGCACGTCGCGCTCGAGCTCCAGGGCATCGCCGGCCACGACGTGACGTTCGGCAAGACGCGGTCGACGGGCCGGGCGGAGGGCGAGTACGATATGGTGTTCGAGTACCAGCAGAAGGACGTCGGACTGGAGGCCTCGGAGCTCGCGCGGCGGATCATCCTCCGGCTCCTCCCGGCCGACGTGCAGGCGCTCCTCGACGAGGAGAAGGAGGCCGACTACGACTGGGAGGAGGAGCGCGACGCGTTCATCAAGCGGGCGCAGCGACTGGCGTTCGGCCCCAGCACCCAGTCGCTCGTCGACGCCGCCGAGGCCCGCGACGTCCCGTGGATCCGGCTCAACAAGTACTCGCTCGTCCAGCTCGGCCACGGGACCTACCAGCAGCGGATCCAGGCGACGGTCACGGGGCAGACGAAGCACATCGCCGTCGAGATCGCGAGCGACAAGGAGGACACGCGGGCGCTCCTCGAGTCGCTCGGCCTCCCGGTGCCCCGTCAGGAGCTGGTCTACGGGCCGTCCGACGCCGTCCGCGCCGCCCGCCGGATCGGGTACCCGGTCGTGACGAAGCCGCTCAACGCGAACCACGGGCGCGGCGTGTCGATCCGACTCACCGAGGCGGACCAGGTCGAGACGGGCTTCGCGCACGCCCAGACGCACGGGACGAGCCGCGCCGTCCTCGTCGAGAGCTTCGTGTCGGGCTTCGACCACCGGATGCTCGTCGTGAACGGGCACCTCGTGGCGGTCGCCAAGCGCGTGCCCGGGCACGTCGTGGGCGACGGCGAGCACACGATCGAGGAGCTCGTCGAGATCGTCAACCAGGACCCGCGGCGCGGCGTGGGGCACGAGAAGGTGCTCACGCGGCTGGAGTTCGACGCGCAGGCCGAGCGGCTGATGGCGCGCGCCGGCTACACGGCCGAGACGGTCCTCCCCGAGGGCGAGACGTTCTACCTCCGCTCGACCGCGAACCTCTCGACCGGCGGCACGGCCATCGACCTGACCGATGTGGTCCACCCCGACAACCGCGACATGGCCGAGCGCGCCGTCCGCGCCGTCGGGCTCGACGTGGGCGGCGTCGACTTCCTCACGGACGACATCACGCAGAGCTGGCGCGAGGTGGGCGGGGCCATCGTCGAGGTCAACGCGGCCCCGGGCTTCCGGATGCACGTGGCGCCCAGCGAGGGGACGCCGCGCGACGTGGCCGGGCCGGTCATGGACATGCTGTTCCCCCCCGGCACGCCGTCGCGGATCCCCGTCGCCATCGTGACCGGCACGAACGGGAAGACGACGACGACGCGGATGGTCTCGCACGTCCTCCAGATGGCCGGGTTCATGCCCGGCATGACGAGCACCGACGGCGTGTTCGTCGACGGCCGGCTCACGGTCAAGGGCGACATGACGGGGCCCGTCGGCGCGCGGACGGTCCTCCGCGACCCGTCGGTCGACGCGGCCGTGCTGGAGGTGGCCCGCGGCGGGCTCGTCCGGGCCGGCCTCGGCGTCCGCCGCTGCGACGTCGCGGCCTGCCTCAACGTCTCGGCCGACCACCTCGGGCTGGGGCGGATCAACACGCTCGACGAGCTCGCCGAGATCAAGCGGATCCCGATCGAGGTCGCCACCGACACGGTCGTCCTCAACGCCGACGACCCGCGCGTCCTCGCGATGGCCGAGCACGCGAGCGCCGAGCACATCTGCTACGTGACGATGAACGCCGAGCACGCGCTCGTCCGCGAGCACGTCCGCGAGGGCGGGCGGGCGGTCGTGCTGGAGCGCGGGATCGCCGGCGAGATGATCACGATCCACGACGCCGGCCGCCACCTCCCGCTCCTCTGGACCCACCTCATCCCGGCGACGATCGACGGGAAGGCGACGCACAACGTCCAGAACGCGATGTTCGCGGCCGGCATCGCCTACGCGCTCGGGAACGGGCCCGTCGAGCTCACGCTCGACCAGATCCGCCACGGGCTCCAGACCTTCTCGACCAGCTTTTACGAGGCGCCCGGCCGGCTCAACGTGTTCGACGGGCACCCCTTCCGCGTCATCCTCGACTACGCCCACAACCCGGCGGCCGTCGAGGCGATGGCCGCGCTCGTCGACCGGCTCGACGTGCAGGGCCGGCGGATCCTCGCGCTCGCGGCGCCGGGCGACCGCCGCGACGAGGACGTCGACGCGATGGCGCGCGCGGCGGCCGGCCACTTCGACCACTACGTCTGCAAGCGCGACGACCGCCTGAGGGGGCGCGGCGAGGCGGAGATCCCCGAGATGCTCCGCCAGTCGCTCCTCGCCGCTGGCGTGGCGGACGGCGCCATCTCCGTGATCCCGGACGAGGAGTCGGCCGTGCCGCACGCGCTCTCGCTGGCCGGGCCGGGCGACCTTGTGGTCGTGTTCGGCGACCAGATCGAGCGGTGCTGGGACCAGATCGTCCACTTCGGCGCGGCGACGGGCGACGGGCAGGCCGCCCCGCTCCCCGCGCCCGCCGAGGCGGGCCCACCCGCGCCCCGGGTGTCGAGCCCGATCGACGAGGACGAGGGCGACGAGCCCACGACTTTCGAGGTCGCCAGCGGCCAGCGGCTCGTCCGCGACAGCCGCGGCGTCCACCTCGCGACCGACGAGGAGGCGGACTAGGTGGCGCTCTCCGACCCGATCGACAGCCGCCGCCAGACGGGCGCCGGGTTCCTCCTCGACGGCCCCGGCGCGGCGCTCGAGGCGCGGGTCCCGGAGGCGCTCCGGGCCGAGGCCGCGCGCGCCTGGCGCGCCCACGCCCGCGCCCTCTGCGACGCGCTCGGCTGGGCGGACGCCCCGCTCGTCGTCCGCCCGTTCCCGCGTGGGCTGTCGCTCGCGCTGGGCTCGCCCGTCGACCTCCTCTACACGGCGACGGAGGTGAACGAGGCCGCCTGGACCGCCGCCCGCGCTGACCTCGAAGGGCGCGACCCGGTCGACCTCGGCGCCGAGGCGGACCGGCTCCGGGCCGAGGCCGCGGACGAATCGGACCCGCCACTGGCGGCACTCATCGCCGCCGCCGAGGCCCGCGGCGTCCCGCTCGTCTGGGACGACGACGCGATCACCGTCGGCCTCGGCGCCCGCGGGCAGACGTTCGCGCCCGACGCCCTCCCCGCCCCCGACGCCCTCGACTGGGACGCCGTCGGCCCGGTCCCGACGGCGCTCGTGACGGGCACGAATGGGAAGTCGACGACGGTCCGGATGCTGGCGGCGATGGGCCGCGCGGCCGGCCACACCGTCGGCTTCTCCACGACCGACGCCGTGACCGTCGGCGACGAGGTCGTAGACCGCGGCGATTTTTCAGTCCCGCTC
>CAXRFJ010000527.1:0-8494 GCA_964229475.1 Rubrivirga sp. | reverse complement strand
CGGTGCCGGTCCACCTCGTAGCCGCGCTCGCCGAGGCGGGCGGCGCGGACGAGGCCCGGCGGGCGTACCCGTCGCTCTCGGGCTCCGACGTCGAGGCCGCCGTCCAGTACGCCCGGGTCTACCCGAAGAGGGGGCGGCCGTACCCCGAGAAGAGCCTGAAACGGATGCTCCGCGAGTTGGCCCTGCCCGACGAGGTGTTCGGAGAATCCGAAGGGGAGCCGGACCCCGAGAGCGGCCCGCGTGAGGTCCGTCTCTAGGCTCACCGGGGTCCCCTGTGGAAGTGGGACGGCGACGGCGTCATAATAGAAGCACGACACCGAGACCCCGCCCGTGCTCTACCTCCTCGACACGAACGTCTTCCGCGAGATCCAGAAGGGCGACGACGGCCACGTGAACGTCCGGGCGTGGCTCGAGACCGTCGACGACGCCGACCTCCGACTGAGCGTGATGACGGTCCGGGAGGTGAGCCGGGGGATCGCGCGGCTCGCGAAGAAGAAGCCGGCCTTGGCGGTTGAGATCCGCGAGCGGCTCGATGAGCTCCTTGCGGCCTACGCCGGCCGCGTCGTCGAGGTCGACGGCGAGGTCGCCGAGGAGTGGGGCGGGCTGGAGGGCGAGCGCGACAAGCACCGAGACGACCTCGCGTTCGTGGCGACGGCTCGGGTCCGGGGCATGGTCCTCCTGACCCGGAACGTGAAGGACGTCCGGGGCCGGGGCGTCCGCGTGCTCAACCCGTTCACCAAGCCGTGGCGCGTCGTCAAGGTCTAGCGCCGTCGGGGCCTAGCGCGAACCGCCCCGGCGCGAGTTCACGCGGCCTCGTCCGATCCGAGACGCGGGATCGGGTCCCCGTCGAGGTACAGGGCGGCCTCGTCCCCCGTCCGGCACGCGACGACCTCCCGACCGAGCGGGCGGACGAGTTGGGCGTAGAACCGGGCCGCGTAGGTCAGGAGCGGCCGGTGGTCCGTCACGACGACGGTCCGCGACCCGGCCAGCCGGTCGCGGACCTCGGCCTCGAACGCCCGGAACCGCTCGGCCGCCGGGGGACGGGCGACGACCCGCCCCGCGAACCGGAGGTCCCAGACCTCGGTGAACCCCGGCTCCCACGCCGGGTGGTCGACGAGGGCCCGGCCGGCCCGGAGCACGCTGTCCGCGTCCACGTCGCCCTGCGGCTGGACGAGCCCGAACCGGCGGCCCGGGTAGACGGCGACGGGGTGGTTTTGCTCGGCGGACACGGCCGACAGTTTACCGGCCTTTTACGGCGCGGTTGCGTGGGAGCCGGGTGGGGACTCTGCCCGGGCTGTGGGGATCCCCCGTCAGCTGCCCGATGACGGAGCGTCCGGGTCGGCGACGGGGTCCGCCGTCGGCCCACGGAAGCGGCGGACGGCCCGGACGACGTCGCGACCGTCGGAGAGCGCGAGTTCGACGTCGCCCCCCCACCACACCCCGGGCTCGACCGGGGCCACCGCCTCGACGAACCCGGCCGAGCCCGGCTCGCCGACCCGGACGAGGAGCGCGCCGCCGCCGGGCCCGTCGGTGGCCCCATGTTCGTCGGAGACGCCGACCGAGATCGCCCCGGTCTCGACGGCCCGGCATTCGTCCTCCCCGGGGTCGGCCACGGCGACGACGACCTGGATGCCCCCGGGACCCGCGACGGCCCGGGCCTCGCCGGGCTCCGCCGCGAGCGGGGAGCCCGCGCGCGTCGAGACCGGCTCGCCGACGTGGAACAGGTGTGTCATCGGAACACGCGGGGGCACAAGCTGCCGGGGCGCGGCGTGGCCCCGCGCCCCGGAGGGGGGTCCGACGAAACGGAGTCCCCCGTGCCGGCGTCGTGTCACAGGCCGCGGGGCTAGCCACGGTGCGCTGCCCTTCGGGCGGACTACGCGGCGCGCCCCTCCGGCCGGGCGGCCGGAGCGCCCGCCCGGCCCGCGAGCCACGCGGCCACGTCCGTCCGCGCGATCACGGCGCCCCCCTCGGGGAGTCGGGCAACGACCTCGGCCTTGAACGCCTGGTAGTGGGCCTCGGCCACGGCCTCGTCCGCGAGGGCGAGGAGGACCGACCGGGCGCAGTCCGCCGGTCCGCTCCCGCCGTACCCCCACTCGGGGCCGGACGGCGAATGGCGGACGGCGTGGGGGCACGTCATCCGGGCGACGCCGTCGGCGCCCCGCCAGAGGCGGACGGCGAGTACGGGCGGGGCCTCCCCCCCCCGCCCCCCACCGCCGGAGCGGTAGGGGGCGGGCGGCTCGGCGACCGCGCGGAGCGCCCGCCGCGCGGGCGGGCCGGACGCCCCGCCGAGGCCCGACACGCGGACGTTGACGCCGAGCGTGACGGGGAGCCCCCGCGCGCGGCGGTCGAGGCCGGATACGGCGTGGAGGTGGACCGCGAGGCCGGACCGGAGGCCGTCGCCGAGGAGCGGGGTGGCCCACGCGGCGTGCTTGGGCTGGAGGCGCCCGACGGGCTGGAGCGACCCGTCGGACCGGACGGCGGAGACGGCGAGGGCGCCGTCGGCCGCGAGGGTGACCGCGAGGCGGGGCCGCTGGTGGACCGGCCGCTGATCGTAGAGCGCGAGGGCCTCGACGGCGTGCTGGTTCGCCTTCACCCCGACGAGCTTGGTCGGGACGGCGAGGTCGCGGAGCCCGTGGCGGAGCGAGAACGCGACGGCCGAGAGCGCCTTCCGGGCGACGTAGCCGGGCGGGAGCGCGGGGCCGTCTGAGGCGTCGGAGACCGCGAGGACGTGGTCGGCCCACCGGGCGGCCTGGTCCGTGAGGGTGTCGGCGGGCGCGGGGTCCTGGGACGCGCGGCGCGCCGGGATCGCGGAACGGAGAACGGGGGATGGCATAGCGAGAGATGCGGGCTGGTGACTCGGCACCCCCCACCGCGGGGGGCGCTCGCCACGAGCCGCGCCCGCCACGGTGGGGACCCTGCGGGGCACCGGCGCCCGCCGGTGTGGGCTAGTACTCGGACGGCAGGAGGACCGTCGTCGCCGAGCGGTCGGCCTCGGTGATGACCCAGAGGCGCCCCCCTCGCGTCTCGTACGCCGAGAGGACCCGGGCCGGGCACGCCGGGTCGAGCGCGAGGTCGTTGGCGAGCGCCTCGCCCGGCGAGAGGTCGCCCCAGTCACCGCGCGCGTGGCGGTGGACGAGGCCGAGGACGTCGAGGCCGTGTTCGCGGACGACGTCGAGCGCTCCTGGCGTCGCGACGACGCGACCGAGCGCGAGGCTGGGGGAGCGATCGGTGGGCTGTTCGGTCTGGGTAGCGGACGTGCTCATAACAGGGCGGGGGGATACGTGAGGCCCCCGACGTGGGGGCGTTCGCCGCCCGGCGCCCCCACGCCGAGAGAGCCGGTGCCCCCGCCCTACATCAGCCCCCGCTCGGCGAGGCTGGTATGGCCGTGGTCGGTGAGGATGAGGTGGTCGTGGACGGGAATGCCCATGACCTTCCCCGCCTCGACGAGCTGGCGCGTCACGGCCACGTCCTCCCGGCTCGGCTCGGGATTCCCGCTCGGGTGGTTGTGGGCGAGGAGCACGGCGGCCGCGTTCGCCAGCACGGCCGCCTTGAACACCTGCCTCGGCTCGACGATCGACGCCGCGAGCCCGCCCACCGACGCCACGTGCAAACCCGTAAGGGTGTTGGCGGTATCCAGAAACGCGACGACGAACTCCTCCCGGTCGGGGTCGGCGAAGTACTCGGCGAGGACGGCCGCGGCGTCGGTCGGAGAGCGGACCTGGTCGCGCGTCGGGAACGTGAACGTCCGCTCGCGGACGAGCCGGGTCGTGTAGAGCGGGACGCCGGAGAACAGGGCGTCGCGGTAGGCACCGTGAGCTGTGTCCCCGTGCACGTCGGGCTGGCGGAGCGCGGCGACAGGCTCTCGGACGACGGATTGGGGGTCGGCCCCTCGCGAGCCTGACACGGAGGGCTCGGGGACCGAGCCGTAGAGCACGGTCCGCCGCGCGAACCACGGCGCGTCGGTCTCCACACGGCGGAGCCGTCCGCGGACGGCGAGGCGCCGCGCGTGGTACCGCTCACGACGGGTGAGCGAAGGCTGGGGCACGGCGGGCTCGCCGCCGACGCGGTCTCCGCCCTCGTGCATCTTCGCCTCGATGTCGCGGAGCTCGCGGAGGTTGAGGGCCGTCAAGCGGCCCCCTGCGGTCAGGCCGCCGCTCTCTGCGGAGCGACCAGCGTTGGAGTTGTCGATAGGCATGGCACCAGGGGCGGACCGCCAGGTCCGCCGGTCGCCCCGCACGGTCACGCTCGACCGCGGTGGGGGCGCCCCCGTCGGCCGACACGCGGTCGCGGTCGGCGGGGGCGCCTCTCCACCACGTTTTCTGTACCGCCACGTCGGCTGACCCGTCACCTCGGCTGGCCAAACAGGTCGAGCTTGGGGTACGGCCGGGCCTCGCGCCGGGCGCGGCCGGTGAGGACCCCACGCTGGAGCCCGAAGAGGTAGCGGTGGTTGCCGGGGTGCCGCAGCGGGACCGTCACGCGCGGGACCCAGCGGTCGGCCCACGCCCGGAGGGGGTCCGGGTCCGTCGCCTCGGGTGGGTCGGCCCCGGCGGCGACGAGCTGGGCCACGGCGTAGGCGTGGCCCCGGTCGGCGGACCGGACCTTCGAGGCGGTCCGGTCGGAGAACACGCGGCCCCGGTCGGGACCGGCCAGGAGGAGCCGGAGCGTCCGCGCCCGGCTCCGCCCGGCGTAGACGGCGTTTGACGCCTGATAGATCGTCCCGATGTGACCGCCGAACAACCGGCGGCCGTCGAGGACACGGGGGGCCGGGTCGGAGAACGAGACGACGCCCTCGACCCCCTCGCGCCGGAGATGCCGGAAGCACCGGGCGAGCGTCCACGACTCGGCGTTGGCGCGGACGCGGTCGAGGAGGACGAACCGGCCGAGCTCGACGTGGGCGAGCGGGTCGCCGTGGAACCACGCCGTCGTGACCTCGGGCCGGGGCGGGACCGAGAAGACGGCGACGCCGACCAGATCTCCGACGCGGGTGTAGAGCCCGAAGCGGAACCGGGCGGCGGGGTACGACCCGCTGTAATGGTGGGCCTGGACGAACGCGCGGGCCGTCTTATCGTCAGGGATCGGGGCGACCTCGTAGGCCCGGGGGTCGAAGGGCTCGCCCGCTGGCCGGTAGAGGTCTTGACCCGACCGCCAGCGCTGGACGCGGTCGGTCAGCACGGGTCCGACCGGAAGAGGGCGGGACGAGTCGGCGAGTCGGTCATGGAGGGGAGCGCACTTCGCGCGTCGGGTTCTCGGGCGGCCGGTCGGCGCGCCTCGCCGCCGGCGCGCGCCGACCGGGCCGCCAGAGCCCGCCTCCCCCACCCTCCGTTGCAGCAAAAAAGAAGCCCGGCGACCCGTGGGCCGCCGGGCTGTAAGCAGTGAGCTCAGGGTCTACTCCTCGGTCTCCGCGTACGGGTCGGTCGCGTAGAGGAGGCTCCCGTAGCTGGACCCCGGAGCGACCGTGTCGAGGTAGCTCGCCCGGTAGGCGTACGGGCTCTCCTCGGCGACGGCGTGGGCCTCGGCCCAGGCCTTCCGGTCGTCGGCCCAGTCGAGCCACGCCTTCGCCGCCTCGTGCGCCCGGCTGATCGCGACGTGGACCTCACCGCCGCCGTCGGCGGCGGCGCCTTCCCCGCCGGTCACGTGGTACCGGAGGACGGTGCCCGTCCCGTAAGCGTCGGACTCGAGCCGGATGAGCGGGGCCACCCACAGGGCGTCCTCCGGTGGGAGCTTGCCCAACAGGTGCTTCTCGGTCACCGTGCCCGTCCGGTCGGCCACTTCGAGGAACAGGTGGACCTCGTCGGCCGCGTGCTCGGCCGGGTCCGTGACGACGACGCGGGCCACGAGCTCCGGGTACCGGTCGCCCCCGGCGGCCCGAGCGGCGAGCCGGGCGAGCCCGGCGGGCACGCAGTCCTGGAGACGGGTCGAGAAGACGAGGCCCCGCGTGCGGAGGCCGAGGCTGGTCCTCAGGGCGTCCTCCTTCGTGTGGTACGGGTGGAACGCGGGGCACGACGCCCGGCGGAGCCGGTTCGCGAAGCGGGTCCAGGTCCGGGCCTGAGCGTAGTGCGGACGGGAATACGTGCGGATCATGGCGGTCCTCGTGAGAGGGGATCGTGACGACCGCCGTGCCCGGGGACCCGAGTGGTCCCCGTCAGCCAGCGGCCACAAAAGCCGCAGGCGTAAGGCCGGACTACGGGGTCAAGGTGGAGCGCCCCCGCGCGGAGCGACCGTCGGGAAATCCGTGGGCGTCGGAGACGCCCCAAGCGGATTCTCCCGTCGCAGCGCGAGCACGGGGCGAACGACCTTGACGCTGTCCGGCCGTCGCCTAGATTGCTAGAAACCGCTGCCAACACCCCGCCCCCTCCCCTGCCGCGCCGTCCCGCGCGGCGTGGTAGGGAGACCCGCCGGGGCCGACAGCGGATCTCCGATCCGCCCTGGCTCCGACGACCCGCTCCCGACAGCGACAGGCTGCACCTCCGGGCTATGAAACCGGGTCAGAACGGCAACCCGTCGTCGTCGTCCACGACCACGGAAGGCCCCGACGCGATCACCAGCTCCCGCTCGGTCGCCTCGCCCGGCTGCCGGTAGGCGCCGAGCGCGGCCTCGGCTCGCGCGTGGGCCTGCGCGTCGCAGACCGCCGACGGCAGGCCCGCCCCCGCGTCGTCGTAGCCCGCGAGGTACGCCTCCAGGTCGTGCCCGTACTGGCGCTCGAACCACCGGGCGTACGCCCACGCGCTCGCGTGGCGGTGCCGCCAGGTGAGCTCTTTGAAGTGGAGCGGCGTGGTGTGGTGGACGAGCCGCCGCTCGGCGGCGTCCCAGACGCACCGAGAGCCCGTGAGGTAGACCCACTCCGTCATCGGGCGCTCGGAGTACCCGTCGGCGAGGCAGGCCTCGTAGCCCGCCTGGTACGCCGTCTCGTAGAACGCTTCGGGGTCCGGTTCAGGGAGACAGCGGCAGAGGAGCCGGTTGCACCCGTGGCAGAAGTCGCCGGGGCCGGGCATGGATCTCGACATGGGTCCGGGTTCGGAGGTTTTCGGGCGGCCTCCGACCGAGTGCCGGGGCCGCTCTTCGCTTCCGCGGAGTGGCCCCGGCGTCGGTCTCCCGCCCCTCGTGGGGCACCGTCTCCCTCAGGCGGCGAGACGGGTGGGGTAGCCCGCCTCCCCTCCTCGGTTCGCGGAGTCTCGGACCTCGACGACGGGCCGGTGCTCCGTCACCGCCCGGAGGACGGCCGCCGCCCGCTCGCCCGTCGGGACGAAGAACCGGGTGCGGAAGGCGTGGACCTCGGCGAAGACCCCGTCCGCCTCCAGCTCGCGCATGGCCGCGAGGTCCGGCCCCACGAGCTCGATCCGCCACTCGCGCGCGACGCGCCGCCGGAGGAACCGCCAGCCGTTGGCGAGGTCGGCCTCGGCGCCCGCCATGAGGCGCTGGGCCAGCCCCTCGGGCGTGATCTCGACGCGGTCCGCCGCGCCGAGCGCTCGGAGCGTGGCCGACAGGTGCTCCGGCATGACGGCCCGGCCGATCATGCGCTCCCCGTCGTCGGTCTGAGCGCGGTAGATGCGGGGGTGCCCGGCGATCCGGTCCCAGACGGGGAGGATCGTCCCGGTCACGAGGTGGACCGGCTCGGTGTAGAACTCGGGTGCGGCGGCGACACCCTCGGCCCAGAGCGCCTTGGCCCGGTCGGTCGAAATCGGCTGGTGGCCTCCCTCCTGCCCTCGTGAGTTCAGGTCGGTCTCGTCCATCAGCCGGTTCGACCGCACGCCGACGCGCCGCAGGCGAGCGACGACGCGGCCGGTCTCGGTCGTCCGACTGCCCGCGCGGAAGAGAGCGTAGGGCTGCCCGCTCCGGCGGTTGACGACGAACCCCGACCAGTGGCCCATGCCCTGTGCCTCCTTCGCCCGGGCCCAGATCTCGGCCCAGTCCACGATCTCCGTTCGGCGCGTGAGCTCGAGCGTCACGACCTGCGTCGTCGCGCCGGACCGGGGGTGGGTGTAGACGAGCCGCTCGTCGGTCTTCACCGTCCGCTCCGCCTGGATCGTCTCGACGCCCACGTCGAGCGTACCGGCCTCGCGCGCCGCCTCGGTGGCCTCCTCGAGGTAGCCGTACCACGAGTCGAAGACGGCGTCCATGTCGCCGGTCCGGAGTGAGAGGAGCCGGTTGAGGAACTTCGGGACCTCGGGGACCGCGCCGACATTGAGCTGCCCGTCTTGGTCGAGCACCCGGATCCCCATCTGCTCCTCCACGAGCGCCGGCGTGACGCCCGCGGCCGCCGCGCGGCCCGAGCCCCGGTAGAGGTCGACGAACCAGTTGTGGAGGCTGGCCCTCGAAAGGGGCGTCTCGAGGTTGAACTCGCTCGACAGGAGCCCCTGGCTCGCCGTCTGGCGCTGGCCCTTCGTGAGCGCGCCGAGCTGGTCGAGCCGCCGCGCGATGGTCGACAGGAAGCGGCGCTGGGCCTTGAGGTTCGTCGTGACGAGGACGAGCTCCGGTGGGCACGCCTGGTTGGCCC
>CAXRFJ010000526.1:0-5324 GCA_964229475.1 Rubrivirga sp. | reverse complement strand
AGGCCGAGGCCGGCGCCCGCGTCGCGCGCGCCCGGTGGGAGGCCCGGGCCGTCGCCTTCGCCCGCCGCACTGCCGACGCCATCGAACAGGAGGTCCTGGACGACGGCCGCCGCCAGCGCGTCAACCTGGGCGGGCGCCGAGCGCTGGGCGTCGAGGCTGCGGCCGGCCTCCGCCGCGGCCCGCTCCGCCTCGACGCGAGCGGCACGCTCCTCCACCTCCGCGGCTGGGCAGCGGACCGCGCCGACGCGGTCCGCCTCCCCGAGCGGCCCGCCGCGCTCGGACGGGTCGCCGCCGTCTGGCTCCCGCCGTCGGGGTGGACGCTCGCCGCCGAGGTGCTCGCGACCGGGCCCGCCGTCTCGCTCGGCCCCGACGGCCCGCTCGACCTGCCCGCGTCCGTCCGCATTGGGGGGCGCATGGGGTACCGCTGGGCCGTCGGCCGCGGGCTGCTGGCGGCGTTCGCCCGCGTCGACAACGCGACGGACGCGCTGCACCTGCCGCAGGCGGGACTGCCGGCGCCCGGCCGCGAGGTCCGCGTCGGGCTCCGGTGGGTCCGCTAGGGGCGTCCGCCGGGCCTAGCTTCCGTCCATGACCGAGATCCGTCGCGTTTGCGTCTACTGCGGCTCCCGCCCCGGCGCGCGCCCGGCCTACGCCGAGGCCGCCCGCCAGCTGGCCGCCTCGCTCGCCGAGGCCGGCGTCGGGATCGTGACCGGCGGCGGGCACGTCGGGCTGATGGGCGTCGTCGCCGACGCCGCGCTGGCGGCCGGCGGCGAGGTCGTCGGCGTGATCCCGCAGGCGCTCATGGACCTCGAGCGCGGCCACGCAGGGCTGACCGAGCTCCACGTCGTCCCGTCGATGCACGAGCGGAAGGCGCTCATGGCCGAGCTGGCCGACGCGTTCGTGGCGCTCCCGGGCGGGCTCGGGACGCTCGAAGAGATCGCCGAGGCGCTCACCTGGGTCCAGCTCGGCATCCACGCCAAGCCGTGCGCGCTCCTCGACGTCGAGGGCTACTACGCGCCGCTGGCGCGCTTCCTCGACCACACCGTCGAGGAGGGCTTCGTGGTGCCGGCCAGCCGCGCCGCGATCGTCGTCGAGCCGACGCCGGAGGCACTGCTGGGCCGGCTCTTCGCGCCGCCGCCCACGCTCCCGCCGTTCGGAGGCTGATGCTGAGCCGCCGCGCCGCCTGGGCGCTCGCCGTCCCCGTCGTCCTCGTCCTCCTCGGCTACGTCCTGTGGCCGAACGTCGAGACCGCCCGCCTCGGGCTCGACGCGGGCCTCCTCCGCGACCTGTTCGGGGCCGGCCGCGCGGCCGGCACGCGCGCGCTCGTCAACTCCGTCGGCGTGTCGCTGGGGACCGTCCTCGGCGGCGGGGTCGTGGGGACGGCGCTCGCGTGGGCGCTGTGGCGCTACGACCTCCCGCTGCGGCGGACGCTCGGGGCCGTCGCCGCGCTGCCGCTCGCGCTGCCCCCGCTCGTGGGCGTCCTCGCGTTCCTCTTTTTGTATGGCGAGTCCGGGATGCTGCCGCGCGCGCTCCAGGCCGCGTTCGGGCTGGAGGCCGTGCCGTTCGCGTTCGGCGGCGTCGGCGCGGTGCTGGCCGTCCACGTCTACGTGTTCTACGTCTACTTCTACCTGTTCGTCGGCGCCGCCCTCCGCGACCTCGACGCGTCGCTCCTCGACGCCTCGGCCGACCTCGGGGCCGGGCCGTGGACCACGTTCCGGCGCGTCGTGCTGCCCCTCCTCCGGCCGGCGCTCCTCGGCGCGTCGCTCCTCGTGTTCATGCTGTCGATGGCGTCGTTCACCGCGCCGCTCCTGTTCGCCGAGGGCGAGCCGTTCCTGACGACGCAGATCTACCAGTTCAAGACGAACGGCGCGCTCGACCGGGCCGCGGCCGTGTCGGTCGTCCTCACCGGCCTGTGCCTCCTGTTCCTCGTCGCCGTCGAGTTCCGGGGCGCGGCCTCGCGGTCGACCAGCAGCAAGGGCGTCGGGCGCGGGCCGGGGCCGCTGCGGGGGCCGGCGCGTGTCGTGGCCGGCGCCCTCGCCGTGGGGATGCTCCTCGTGGTGCTCCTCCCCGTCGCGACGGTCGTCTTGCTGTCGTTCGTGGAGGAGGGCTCGTGGACGACGCAGGTGCTCCCGGACACGTTCACGGTCGCCAACTATGCTGCGCTCTTCGCCCAGCCCGACGTGCTCGCCCCGATCACGAGTTCGCTGTGGATGGCCGCGCTCGCGACGGCCGCGAACGTCGTGTTCGGCGTGGCGACGGCGCTCGTCGTCGTCAAGGGCCGGGTGCCCGGCCGGGGGCTGATCCGGGCGCTCGCGCTGCTCCCGTTTGCTGTGCCGGGGACGGTCCTCGCGCTCGGCCTCCTCGTCCTGTTCGACGAGCCGACGGCGCTCTCCGGCGGGGCCGTCCTGATCGGGACCGTGTGGCTGCTGCCGCTCGCCTACTTCGTCCGCCACGTCCCGCTCGTGGTCCGCGCCACGCAGGCGTCGCTGGAGGGCTTCGACGACCGGCTGGCGGAGGCGTCGTCCGACCTCGGGGCCGGCGGGTGGACCACGTTCCGCCGCGTCGTGCTGCCCGTCATCGGGCCCGGCGTGGTGGCCGGCGGGCTCCTGACGTTCGTGACGGCGCTGGGCGAGTTCGTCGCCTCGATCATGCTCTACGTCTACGCCAACCGGCCGATCTCGGTCGAGGTGTTCGCGCAGCTCCGGATCTTCGCGTTCGGCCAGGCCGCGGCGTACAGCGTGCTCCTGATGGCGCTCGTGGCGGTCGCCGTCGTCGTCAGCCGGCGGCTCGGCGGGCGGGCGGAGCTCGGCTGAGCCGGCCGGCCCGGGGGCCCGGCGGGCCGACCGAGGCGGGCGGGCCGGGCATCATTTGGTGATGGTACCGGTTACACCCGGCCGCGCCGCGCCCCTACCTTTGGGGTCCCCCTCCCCTGGCGCTCGTCCATGAAAGTCACCGTCCTCGGAGCCGGCACCATCGGCACGGCCGTCGCCGTCGACCTCGCCACGAGCGGGGACGCGACGCGCGTGCAGGTCTGCGAGGCCCAGCCGGCCACGCTCCGGGCGTTCCGCGCGGCCCACGCGCACCCGAACCTCCGGACGTTCGAGGCCGACGCCCGCGACGCGCAGGCCCTCGAGCCGATCGCGACCGGGAGCGCCGTCGTCGTGTCGTGCGTGGGGCCGGAGCACTCGGACCGGCTGGCGCGCCTCGCGCTCGACCTCGGGGCCCACTTCGTCGACCTCGGGAGCACGCTCGGCGACCCCGGCCTGCCCGAGCTCGCCGAGCGCCGCCAGCGGTGGGTCGTGACGGGGTGCGGGCTGGCGCCGGGCCTCGTCGGCGTCCTCGCCATGCGGGCCGTGGGCGCGCTCGACGCCGCGAGCGCCGTCCGGATCCGGTTCGGCGACGTCCCGCTGCGGGCGCCGGAGCCGTTCCGCCACCGGCTCGCCCACTCGGCCGAGCGGCTCATCGACGACTACACCGAGCCCGCGCCGGTCCTCGTCGACGGCCGCGTCGAGACGCGCGAGCCGCTGACGGGCATCGAGCCGGTCGAGGTCGACGGGTTCGGGACGATGGAGGCGTTCTACGCCGGCGCCGGGCTGAACAGCCTCGCCGAGGCGCTCGAGGGCCGCGTCGGGAGCCTCGACGTCAAGACGATCCGCTACCCCGGCCACGCCGAGCGGATGCGGTTCGTGCTCGACCTCGGCCTCGCCGAGCGGACCTCGCTCGACGTCCGGACGCACCTGACCTACCGCGACGTCCTCGTCCGCCGCCTCCGCAAGCGCCTCGGCGGCGACTACGACGACGCCGTCCTCCTCCGCATCGAGGTCGACGGGACGCGCGACGGCGCCGCCGGCACGCTCGTCTACGAGATGGTCGACCGCTGCGACACGGCCGGCGGGCTCTCGGCCATGCAGCGGTGCACGGGCTTCCCGGCCTCGACGGCCGCCGTCCTCCTCGGCGAGCGCGCGCTCCCGGGCGGCGGCATCGGCCCGGCCGACCAGGTCCTCCCCGTCGAGCCGTTCCTCGACCGCCTCGCCGCCCGCGGCATCGCGGCCCAGGAGCACTGGGTCCCGGCGGAGGGCTGACCCTCCCCCGGTGCCTTACCGCATCGAGCCGTAGGCCCGGAGGACGGACCCGCTGTGGACGGCGCCGGCCGAGCCGCAGAGCGTGACGCAGAGCCGGGCGACCTCCTCGGCCTCGACCCCGCGCGTGCCCTCGGGCTCGTCGCCGTAGAGGATCATCGACGGGGCGACGGCGGCGGCCGAGACGTCCTCGGCCCGGTACTCGGCCGCGACGGCCTCGACGAGGCGGACCACGCCGGCCTTCGACGCCGAGTACGCGGCCTGCTCGGCCACGCCCTTGTCGGCCCCCTGGCCCGAGGCGAGCGCGACGAGCCGGCCCGCCCGGCCCGCCCCCAGCATCCGCCGGACCGCCGCTCGGAACGCCACGAACGTGCTCGTAAGGTTCACGTCGAGGACCGTCCGCCAGTCGGCCAGCGACGTCTCGGCGAACGGCTGCCCGGCCCACATCCCGACTGTGTGGACGAGCCCGTCGGGCTCGCCGAGCTCGGCGGCCACGCGGGCGAACGCCGCCGCGACGGCGTCCTCGTCGGTCACGTCGGCCGCCAGCGACAGCGCGCCGACGTCGTGGGCGAGGTGATCGATCCCGGCCACGCGCGCGCCGGCCGCCGCCAGCTCGCGCGCCACGACGCGGCCGAGCCGGCCGGCCGCCCCGGTGACGACGACGACGCGGCCGGAGAGATCAGGGACGTGCGGGTCAGCCATGGGGAGCCAGGGAGCGGGAGGTCGGGGAGGCGAGCGCCGGCGGTGGGCGCCCGCCCTCGCTTACTCGGACGACGTGTGGTCGTGGACGACGCGCCAGCCCTCGGGCGTCGCCACGAGGAGGAGCGTGAAGAGGCCGCCGGGCCCCTCGCCGGGGGCGTCGCCGGCGCGCTGGAGCCGCCAGCGGCCCCACGCGAGCGCGCGCCGCGCCGAGAGCGGGTGGACCGTGAGGTCGGAGAACGTGAGCTGGCCCATGGCCTCGGCGTCGGGGTAGCCGCGGACGTAGCCGTAGAGCGCCTCCTCCCACCCGTTCCGGACGGTCCCGCCCGAGAGGAACGTGAGCGTGTCGGTCCGGGCGTAGCCGTCCATGAAGCCGCGGACGGAGCCCGCGTTCCAGGCCGCGGCCTGGGCGTCGAGCGTGGCGCGGACGCCGGCCTCGACGGCCTCGGCGTCGAACCGGGCCTCGGGAGCCGGCGGGGCCGCCGCGGCGCACCCGGAGACCGTCGCGAGGCCCCCGGCGAGGGCGACGACGAGGGCGGCGAGGACGAC
>CAXRFJ010000525.1:0-4871 GCA_964229475.1 Rubrivirga sp. | reverse complement strand
CCGCCGCGCGGCGCCCGGTCCCACCACCCCCCACCACCGGTTCGATGTCGTTCCAGACTCCCTCCCCGCGCGCGGTCGTCGCCGCCGCGCTGTTGTTCGGTCCTGCCGCGGTCCTCACCACGGGCTGCGACAGCGCCTCGGGCGGCTCCGAGACCGGAGCCGCCGCCACCTTCGAAGGCCGCGTCACCGACGACGACGCGACCGCCCGCCGCTCGGCCGCCGACGTCGAGGGCGCCGTCGTGACGGCCGCCGCGATCTCCGCCTCGGGCGGGACGTCGTCGCTCTCCGGCTCGGCCACGACGAGCGCCAACGGCACGTTCTCGCTCGTGAGCGACGGGACCACCTCCGCCGTCCGGCTCATGGCCGAGGCCGACGGGTTCACGTCGTCGGTCCTCGTCGAGGCCGGCGGCGCGGCCCGCGGCACCGTCCGCGTCCCGCCCATGACCACCGAGACCGACGCCGAGGCCGACGTCTACCTCGCCGTCCGCGGCCGGAGCGACCGGGCCCGCGTCTCCGACGCCGTCCTGTTCGTGACGTCCGACGTCGCGACGGACCTCGCGCTGGGCCAGACGACGACCGCCGAGGTCGCCGCCGCGCTCGACGCCGCGCTCGCCGCCGAGCGCCGCGCGGCCGAGGACGACGGCGCCGAGGAGGAGGACGTCGAGATGATCCGTGACGACCGGGACGAGGCCTACGGCCAGCTCCGCGTGTCCCTGTCCGCCTCGGCCAACACGTCGGCCGCGCTGGCGGCCTTCGAGGACGCCTACATCGGGGCGTACGCCCAGGCCGGCGTGACGGCCCGGACGGCGGCCCGCGCCGCCCGCGCCCGGGCGCTCGCCGCCGAGCGGTTCGCCGCGTCGACGTCGTCGCGCACGGCCACGTCGGTCCGCACCCGGGCCCGGCTCTTCGCGGCGACGGCCACGGCGCTCGCCGTCGAGGCCGAGTTCGAGGCCCGCGGCGCCGCGTCGTCGCGGCTGGCGGCGCTCCGGGCCGCCCGGACCCAGCTCGTGGCGTCGCTCCGCGCGGCGACCACGGAGGCCCAGCGGACGACCGCGACGGCCGCGTATCGCGCCGCCGTCCAGGCCGAGCTGAGCTCGGAGACCGGCGTCAGCGCGACGGAGCTGTCGGTCGCCACGGCGGCCACCGCCTCGGCGCGCACCGCGCTGATGGCTTCCGTCGACGCCGCGTCGTCGGGCGAGGCCGTCGCGTCGGCGCTCGCGACGTACTACGCGGCGGCCGAGTCGGCCGTCTCGTCGACCGTCTCGGCCGAGGCCGCGGCCCGCGTGGTCGTCCTCCTCAGCACGCTCTAGGCCCTCGGGCCACCGACCTCGGGCGCTCGCCTTGCCAGGGATGCGGCGCCCGACCCCGCCGCCCCGGGATTCGTCCCGGGGCGGCGGTTTTTTGTGGGTCGCGTCCGGCGAGCCGGGCGAGCTTTCCGGCTCACCCCCCTGTACCCCGGATTTCCGCATGTCTCTCCGCATCGTCCAGTTTGGTCTCGGCCCCATCGGCCAGGCCACGGCACGCCTCGCCCTCGACCACGGCCACCAGATCGTCGGCGCCCTCGACCTCGACCCCGACCGCGTCGGCAAGGACCTCGGGGAGGTCCTCGGCCGCGACGCCATCGGCGCCGAGGTCCGCGACGACGTGGCCGCCCTCGCCGAGTGGGCGCCCGACGTCGTCCTCCACACGCCGCTCTCGTTCCTCGACCGGATCGAGGACCAGCTGATGGCCTGCAGCGACGCCGGCGCCCACGTCGTGTCGTCGTCGGAGGAGCTGTTCTGGCCGTTCGACCGCGACGCGGCGTTCTCGGAGCGGGTCGACCGCGCGGCCGCCGAGGCCGGCGTGGTGGTCGTGGGCACGGGCGTGAACCCGGGCTTCGTGATGGACCTGCTCCCGGTGGTCCTGTCGGGCGTCGTCGCCCGCGTCGACCGGGTCGACGTGTCGCGGTCGGTCGACGCCGGCCGCCGCCGCGGGCCGCTCCAGAAGAAGGTCGGGGCCGGGCTCACGGAGGCCGCGTTCCGCGAGAAGGAGGCCGCCGGCGGGTTCGGCCACATCGGGATGGTCGAGAGCGCGAAGGCCCTCGCGGCCGGCCTCGGCTGGGACACGGCCGAGGTCACGGAGACCTTCGGCCCCCACCTCGCCGACGCCGACTACCAGACCGAGCACGCGACGGTCGCGGCCGGCGACGTCGCCGGCATCCACCAGACGGCGACGGTCACGGTCGACGGCGAGGAGCGCGCGACGCTCACGCTCACGATGGCCGTCGGGGCCCCCGACGAGGACCGCGTCGAGATCTCAGGCGACCCGCCGCTGACGGTCGTCGTCGAGGGCGGGACGTTCGGCGACACGGCGACGGTCGCCGCCGTCGTCAACACGGCCCGGCGCGTGGCCGGCGCCCGGCCCGGCCTCCGGACGATGCTCGAGATCCCGGCCGCTGCGACGGGCCGTTAGGGACCGCGCGGGACGCCGCCGGCGCCCCCCTGCGGGCCGCCGGCGGCGCGCCCGGGGCCCCGTGAAGGGAAGGATTGGACGCCTCCGCATTCTTTTGCGGAGATGATGAGGGGCCGGGCGCGCATCTGCCGCCTCGGCTCACGGAACCCTCCACTCGCCTTCCCTCCCCATGCGCACCGCTCTCAAGTGGGCCGGCCTCGTCGTCGGCGCCCTCGTCGTCCTCCTCGTCATCGGCGGGTTCGTCGCCTCGCGCGTCGGCGCGGCCAACATCGCCGCGGTCCACGACGTCCCCGTGACCTCGCTCACGATCCCGACCGACTCGGCGGCGCTCGCGCGCGGGGCGCACCTCGCCGGGATCTACGGGTGCCAGGACTGCCACGGCGACGACCTCTCGGGCCGTGTGATGGGCGAGGGCGGCCCCGCGCGGATCGTCGCCTCGAACCTCACGCCGGCCGGGATCGGTGGCGAGTACGGGCCCGAGGACTGGGACCGCGCCATCCGCCACGGCGTCGGGGTCGACGGGACGGCCCTGTTCGTCATGCCGTCGGGCGCGTACCACTCGGTGAGCGACGCCGAGGCGGCCGACCTCATCGCCTACCTCGAGGCGCTCCCGCCGGTCGAGAAGGACCTGCCGCCGATGGAGTTCACGCTGCTCGGCCGGCTGCTGGCGGCCGGCCCGCTCGACCTCGCCGGCGGCGTCCACCCCGAGCCGACGCCGGCGTCGTCGCCCGCCCCGGGGGCCACCGTCGAGTACGGGCGGTACGTCGCCGAGGGCCTCTGCGCCTACTGCCACGGCGAGGGCCTCGTCGGGAAGGAGGCCGACCAGCCGGGCGCCCCGTTCGCCCCGAACCTCGCGGCCTCCGGCCAGTGGACGCCCGAGCAGTTCCACCAGACGCTGACGACGGGCGTGACGCCGGACGGCCGCGAGATGAACCCCGAGTTCATGCCGTGGACCATGACGGCCAAGATGACGCACGACGAGCGCGAGGGCCTCCGGCTCTACCTCGCCACGCTCGCCGAGCCGCGCGGGGCCGACGCCTGACCGCCCCGCCCGCCTCGGTCCGTCGCGCGGACGGGCCGAGGCGGGGCGCCGAGCGCTCAGTAGCGGGGGTCGATGGGCTCCGCGCCGGGCGGGTCCTGCGCGGGTAGCCGGTACTCTCCGAGGCCGTAGCTCACCTCGAGTACGAACCCGAGCGGCCCCTCCGTCGCCGACTGCTGCCGGAGCGCCTGCCACACCGCGCAGTCGGGGGTGTCGTACACCGAGGCGTCGTCGGGGAGGGGGGCGTAGGCCGTGCAGGCCAGGACCGAGACGCGGTGGTACGTCCCCGGCCTCGACCGCTCGCGGCGTGAGGGGGCCCGGAGCGCACCCGGGGCACCCGGCCGGGCGCCGACGGCGTTCGGGCCGACCGTCCCGGGGTGGCCGCCGTTCAGCCCCGGCTCGACGATGAGGCGCGCTTCGAGGCCGTCGCCCGTCCGCACGACGAGGGCGCCCCCGGCGCCGAGGACCGGCCCGTTGCCGCCGGGCGTGCCCTCGATCCAGAACGTCGGGGTGCCGCCGTCCGAGTAGACGTGGACGATGACGGGCGCCGGGGTCGGCGACGGGTCGCCCTGGGCCTGCGCGGTCGCGCAGAGGAGGGCGGCGGGGAGCAGGGCGAGCCACTTCATGGGGTCAGGGGGAGGTGAGGGTGCGGTAGGCGCCGGAGGCGCGGAGGTCGCGGAGCCAGGGGGAGCGGTCGGCCTTGGCCCGTCCGTACCCGCGGCCCAGCGCGCTCCGGAGCCACACGAGGGCCCGCTCGCGGTCGCCGACGATCTCGTAGGCCACGGCGAGGTTGTAGGCGTCGTGGACGTCGGCGTCGTCCGGGGAGAGCTGCGCGACGACCTCGTCGAGGTAGGCCCTCGCGCTGTCCGCCCGGCCGAGGGCCGCGTAAGCGCTGCCGATCCGGAGCAGGACCTCGGGCGTCCGCGCGACGGCGAGGTGGTCCCGGGCGAGGTCGATCGCGGCCCGGTAGTCGGCCGCCGCGCGGGGCCGCTGGCCGGGGGCCCACCGGCGGGCCTCCGCCAGCGACAGCCGGAGGTCGTAGTCGTCGGGCTGGATGGCCACGGCCCGCTCGCCGGCGGCCACGGCGCCCTCGAAGTCGCCGAGCGTGAACCGCGTGGAGAGCAGCGCACCGAGCGCGCGGACGTGCGTGGGGTCGAGGCGGGTCACCCGCTCCCAGGCGGCCTCGGCCGCCTCGACGTCGTCGGCCTGGGAGGCGGCGACGCCGAGGTTGTAGAGGAGCGTGAGGTGGTCCGGCGCGAGCGCGAGCCCCTGGCGGAACTGGTCGGCGGCCTCGGCCGCCCGCCCCGCGCGGAGGTGGTACGACCCGAACGTGTTGTACGGGAGCCAGTAGTCCGGCGCGAGCCGGATGGCGCGGCGGAAC